>NZ_BAAGZI010000182.1:0-10930 GCF_054778695.1 Actinocorallia lasiicapitis | reverse complement strand
GCGGATCTTCGGCGACGGCGCCCGCGCCCAGGCCCGCGCCCCCAAGAAACGGCTCGGCGAGCCGATGGGAGCCGGCGGCGCGCTCAACGCGGTGCTCGCCGCGCTCAGCCTGCGGCACGGCCACACCAGCGGCCCCGCCCTGGTCCTCAGTTCCTCCCTCGGCGGCACGCACTTCGCCGTCCTCCTCGGCGACCTCGGGAAAGAGCGATGAGCATGAGCACCGACACACTGCGGCGGGTGGACGTCCTGTCGACCGGCGCCCACCTGCCGGGCGACCCCATCAGCAACGCCGACGTCGAACGGCTCGTCGGGCCGCTGCCCGAGGACATCCTCCAAGGACTCCAGGTCGGGCTCCGGCACTGGATCATCGACCCGGCCGACGGCGAGCACTCCGACACCAACTCCGGGCTCGCCCACAAGGCCGTCGTCCAGGCGCTGGAGCGCGCCGGAGTCGAACCCGGCGAAGTCGATCTGATCGTCACCTCGACCGCCAGCCCCGAATACCTGCTCCCCCCGATGGCGACCTTCCTGCAGGAGAAACTGGGGCTGCGGGCCTGCACCGTCATCGAGGTCAGATCCGGGTGCGCCGGGTTCGTCGAGGCGATGGACCTCGCCCGCCTCTACCTGGAACGCGGACTGAAGAAGACCGCCGTGGTCGTCGGCAGCGAGGTCATCTCCCCGCTGCTCGTGCCGATCTTCCGGGGGATCGAACCGCGCAAGATCCGGATGCGGGACCGGATGAACCCCTACAACTTCGGCGACGGCGCGGGCGCGCTCGTCCTGCGCGCCGGGGAAGCCGGCTCCGGGGGAGTGCTCGGCGGCGCCCTGGCCTGCGTCGGCGGCCAGAAAGCCCCCGGAATGCAGATCTTCGGCGCCGGCGGCACCCATCTGCCGCTGCACCGGGCCGCCGAGGCCAAACGGCTCCTCGACCTGAAGGTCGACGTCATCGAATCCGGCCGGTTCACCCCCCACGTGATCGCCGAAGCGCTGAAGGAGACCCTCCAGGCTGCCGGGCTGGAAGCGTCCCAGATCGACCTGTGCGCCCTGCCCGAAGGCAACGCCGGCTACCTCACCGAAGAACTCCAGGAAGCCGGACTGCTCACCCCCGAATGGACCGCTATCCAGCCGAAGATCTTCGAGAACCTGTCGCTGGTCGGCGCGACCGGATCGGCAGCCGTCCCCCTCGCCCTCGACCACGCCGCCGTCACCGGCGCCCTCACCCCCGGCGACACCGTGATGGCGCTGGCCATCGAGACCAGCAAATGGAAGTACGCGGGCCTGGTCTTCGAATGGACCGCCGAGGCCCCCTCATGAGGGCGCCGCGCAGCGGCCGGACCGTCGAGCACGCCCTCGACTGCGGCTCGGTCACCCTCAACTACGCCGAGGTCCCCGGCGAGGGACCCCACCTGCTGCTCCTGCACGGGCTCGGCGCACGCTGGCAGGTGTTCGGGCCGCTGCTGGTCGGGCTGCGCGGCGAAGCCCACATCTACGCGCTCGACTTCCGCGGCCACGGCCTGTCCGGCCGCACCCCCGACCACTACCGGATCGCCGACTACATCGCCGACGCGCTCGCCCTGCTGCGCCGGATGCCCAAACCGGTCGTCATCTACGGGCACTCCCTCGGCGGCTGGGTGGCCATGGCACTGGCCGCAGCCTGCCCCTCCGACGTCAGCGGCGTCGTCATCGCCGAGTCGGCGATCTTCCCCGAGGGGATCCCCGCCGACGCCGCCGTCTCCTACCTCGCCGACCTGCCGCTGGCGCTGCGGTCCCTCGCCAAATCCCTCAACCAGATGGACCCCGACGTCATGGTCCACTTCCGCGACGGCCGACTGTTCGCCGGCTACCGGCCCGAAGAACTCCTGCCCCGGGTCGGCTGCCCGGCACTGCTCCTCCAAGGCGACCCGAAGGTGGCGACCTCCCTGATGCGCGAGCAGGACGTCGAACGGGCCCTGACCCTGCTCCCCGACGCCACCCACCGGATGATCGAGGACGCGGGGCACGGACTCCACGTCGAGCAGGCCGGGCCCGTCCTGGACCTGGTGCTACCTTTCGTCAAGGCCCACGGATAGGAGCGGTCATGCCCTCGAATCTGGAGCTCGCAGTCGAATACGTCCGGGTCAGCGCCGGAGAGAAACTGCCCGGTTTCACCGACCCGCTGGTGGTCGTCGAAGACCAGTTCGCCGAGGGCGGCCTCGTCGTCACCCGGCACTCGGTCACCGGCGTCCACACCGGGACGTTCCGCGGAGTTCCCGGCACCGGCAAGACCGGAACGATCACCGGGATCACCATCGCCGACACCACCGGCGGCACCGTTGGCCAGACCTGGTCATGCTGGGACTTCATCGGACTGATGCAGCAACTCGGCGTCGTCCCCGGACCACCCGACGACGGCCCCGACGAGGACGCCGCCGCGATCTTCCGGCAGCGTTCGGAGACCCTCCCCGACACCGCCACCGCCCAGCAGAGCAAGGAGACCGTCCGGCGGTTCTACTCCGAGGTCTGGAACCGCGGCCACTTCGACGTGGTCGACGAGCTGTTCGTGCCCGACTTCCTCGGCCACGCCCCCGGCGGCCGGCTGAGCCGCGGACCGCAGGCCGTCAAGGACTTCGTCGCCGACTGGCGGACCGTCGTCCCCGACGTCGTCCTGGAGATCGAAGACCAGGTCGCCGAAGGCTCCCGCTGCGCCACCCGGTTCGCCGGCCGCGGCACCCACCTCGGCTCCTGGGCCGGAATCCCCCCCACAGGCAAGGAAATCGTCCTTTCCGGGATCTCCATCACCCGTATCGTCGACGGAAACTTCGTCCTGGAATGGGGAGAGTTCGACATGATCAGTCTGCTGAGCCAGCTGGGAGTCCTGTCATGAGCACCGACCGTACGGGCATCGACTTCGTCGCGATGGAGATCTTCCACTTCGCGCTCCGCCGCGACCTGGCCGCCCTGCGCAAGGAGTTCGACACCGGACTCTGGGAGACCTTCGCCTTCGAACTGCACTTCCACCACGTCAGCGAAGACCGGCTGCTGTGGCCCGTCGTCCGCGCCAAACTCACCGCCGCCGACGACCTCGCCCTGCTCGACGCCCTGGAAGCCGAGCACGCCCAGATCGACCCGCTGCTCGCCGAAGCCGCCACCGGCACCCCCGCCGCGCTGGACGACCTGGCCGCCGCGCTGGAAGCCCACCTCGAACACGAGGAACGCGACGGCCTGCCCCTCATCGACGCGGTCCTGACCCCCGCCGAATGGGAGACCTACCTGGCCGCCGTCCGCGACCAGGGCGGCGACCTCGCCCAGAACCCCGCGGTGTTCCTGCCGTGGCTGCTGCGCGAGGCCCCCGACGACCTGCGCGCCCGGATGCTCGCCGGAATCCCCGACTTCGTGAAAGAGGCCTTCGGGCTCCGATAGCGGATCGATAGCGAACGGACAGACCCCTCCGAAAGGCTGGGGTTCCCTGCGCCATGGGCGGGCCGCGCCACGCCGGTTCACCGAAATGAAGCAGAACAGATGAAGCAGAACCAGACGTAATCTCCCGACCATCCCCTTTTCCTGGAGGACATCGCGATGTCAGACGCACGTCAAGGGGCGCCCGCAGGGCCCCCGGCACCCGTCGCCATCCTGACGCCCGTCATCACCGGCATCCTGATCGGCGTCGTCTTTCTGCTGATCTTCATTCCGGCGTTGCACAGGCCCGAACCCAACGGCGTCCCCGTCGGCGTCGTCGGAGTGCCGGTCTCGCAGCTCGAGGCGTCCGGCGCGCTCGACGGCTTCGACCTGAAGACCGTCACCGACCCCGCCGCCGCCGAGAAGCAGATCAAGGACGGCGACATCCAGGCCGCGTTCATCAGCCAGAACGGCCAGAACAGCCTCCTGGTGTCCAGCGCCCACGGCGCCGTCGCCACCAACACCATCAAGGGCGTGTTCACCGGGGTCGCCGCGGGCACCGGCAACCCGCAGCTCGCCGTCCGCGACGTCCTGCCGGCCGTCAAGGGCGACCCCAACGGCGTCTCGGTCTTCTACCTGATCTTCGGTGTGACGCTCGGCGCGTTCCTGTTCGGCCAGGGCAGCTTCGCCGTGGCCCGCCACCTGCCCGTCAAGATCAAAGTCGCTCAGACGCTGGCGTTCTCCGTGGTCATCGGCCTGCTCGCCGCGCTCATCGCCCGGGTCTGGGTCGGTGTGCTCCCCGGCTCGATCCCGGCCGAGACCGGCATCCTCATCCTGCTCGGCGCGGCCGTCGGCTCCTTCACCCTGGCCGTCACCTCCGTGCTCAAGGACGCCGGTGTGGCCGTCGGCACGATCGTGGCGCTGATCCTCGGCACCGCGAGCAGCGGCGGCGCGACCCCGACCGACTTCATCCCGACCGGGTTCGCGTTCTTCTCCCACTTCCTGCCGCCCGGGGTGGCCGTCAGCGCCCTGCACGACATCGGCTACTTCAAGGCCGGTGACGCCGTCGTCCCGACCCTGATCCTCCTGGCCTGGATCATCGTCTCTCTCGGGATCGTGTTCCTCGTCGAAGGCCGCAGGAGCGGGCCCGCCGTCCCGGCGCCCGCCCAGGAATCCGTCCCGGCCGCCTGACCGAAAGGAAAACCCGTGACCGACGGCTTCGTCCTCCCCCCGGGCGGGGGAGAACAGGCCGGCAACGGATCGCTCCTGAAGGTCGGTGCGAGGCATGGAGCCTTCGCATCGGCCTTCGAGACCGTTGTCGCACCCGGCTTCGACGTGGGCGCGCACCTGCACGGCCACGCTGAGGAGTTCTTCTACATCCTGGAAGGCGAACTGGACCTGCTGGCCTTCGAACCCGAGGTACGGACCGGCGGCGACTGGTTCAAATGGACCGCACGCGACGGCCGGCGGATCGCCCGCGGCACCGCCGGCAGCTTCATGTACGTCCCGGCGGGCTGCCCGCACGCCTTCGGCAACCCCCTCACCGTCCCCGCGCGGATGCTGTTCTGCGTGGCGCCCGCCGGACACGAGGACTACTTCGCCGAGATGGGCGAGATGTTCCGGAGCGGCGGCGGCTCCATTGAGGAACTGCGGGCACGTCACGACATCGAACAGCTCACCCCGATGGGCAGATATCAGGGCTGAGCATTCCCATTCACTGAACAGGGCCGCTTTTCTTCAATTCCCCGAGGAATTGGAGGAGAGTGGCCCTGAGTATTATTCGACCCCCTGATGGGAAGGCGAATTCGAATGGGTAATGAGGCGGCGAACAAGGAGCTGGTGAACAGCTTCTTCGAGCGGGTCTGGAACAAGGGCGACTTCGGCTACATGGACGAGGTCTACACCGAGGACTTCCAGCTGAACGCGCTCTGGCAGAACACCTCCCTCGGCCGGTCGGGACAGGCGTCCAAGGAAGAGGCCCGCACCACCATCCAGGGCTGGCTCGCGGGCTTCCCCGACATGCACGTTACCGTCGAGGAACAGCTCGGCGAAGGCGCGTTCGTGGCGTCCCGGCACATCGCGGCCGGCACCCACACCGCGGAGTTCAAGAACCTGCCGATCACGGGCAGGTTCGGCGCGGTCTCCGGCATCACCGTCAACCGGATCGAAGGCGACCGCATCGCCGAGGTGTGGACCTGCTGGGACGCCGTCGGCATGATGCAGCAGCTCGGCATCTTCCCCACGCCCGAAGGCGCGGTCCCGCGACCCGAACACGACGCCGCCTGGGCCGCCTCGCAGGCCATGCCCGACGGCGCCGGCGACCCCGAGGACGCCAAGGCCACCGTCCAGCGGTTCTACCGCGAACTGTGGACGGAGGGGAAGCTCGCCGTCGCCGACGAGCTGTTCCACCCCGACTTCGTCGGGCACGCCCCCGGCGGCAACCTCACCCGCGGCCCCGAAGGGGTGAAGAAGCTGGTCAGCGAGTGGCGGGTCGGCGTCCCGGACATGGAACTGGAGATCCACGCGCAGGTCGCCGAGGGCGGCCGCGTCGCGACCAGGTTCACCGGCCGCGGCACCCACCTCGGCACATGGCTCGGGTTCCCCCCCACCGGACTGAAGATCAGCCTGTCCGGCATCGCGATCACCCGCGTGATCGACGGCCAGGTCGTCTCCGACTGGGGCGAGTTCGACATCATGGGCCTGCTCCAGCAGTTCGGCGTCATCCCGAAGCCGGAGTGAGGCGAGGATGACCGAGACCTCCGGAAAGCTGGGGATGTCGCAGGGCAAGACCCTCGCCCTGCGGTGCTTCACCGAACTGTGGGGCCAGGGCCGCTACGACACCGGCGCCGAGCTCCTGCACCCCGGCTACCGCGGCCACGCGCCCGGCGACCGTGATCTGCGCGGCGCCCAGGCCCTGTACGACTACATCGCCGAGTACCGCAAAGGCTTCCCGCGGCTGCGGCTGTCGGTGCTCGGCCAGATCGAGCAGGGCGACCGCGTCGTCACCGAGTTCTCCCTGGCGGGCGTGCACACCGGCCGCTGGCACGGCGTCCCCCCGACCGGCCGCGCCACCGACCTCGGCGGCCTCGCCTTCACCCGGATCTCCGGCGGCCTGATCGTCGAGCAGTGGTACGAGTGGGAGCGCCGCAAGCTCCTGGAGGACCTCGGGCTGCTGCCGTCCCTCCAGGCGGCGACGGCATGAGCGTCGAGACCCGCAACACCGAGGTCGTCCTGCGGTTCATGGAAGAAGTGCAGAACCGCCGCGACTACACGCTGATCCCGGAGCTGTGCCGGCCCGACCAGGTCCTCGACCATCCCGAGATGGGCGGGGCCGTCATCGGGCTGCCCATCCTCGAACAGAAGATCGGCGAGATGGTCGCGGCCTTTCCCGACATGCGGTTCGACGCGGTCGACGTCATCGCCGAGGGCGACAAGGTGGCCGTCCGGTTCGAACTGACCGGCGTGCACCAGGGGCCGCTCGGACCGGTGCCGGCGACCGGCAAACCCATCCGGCAGTCCGGGATGGCCCTGTACGAACTACGCGACGGCAAGATCCAGGAAGTGCGGATCCGCGAGGACCTGCTGCAGATGCTGGCGCAGCTCGGCGCCGTCCCCGACCGTCCCCGGCTGCTGTGGTTCATGCGGCGCAGCGGGCTCATGCGGATCCTCCAGGCCCTGGGAAAGATCCCGAAGTAGACCGCCCACCGAAAGAGAAGAACCCCGCACACCGCCGGTGTGCGGGGTTCCTCCGTTACGGCTACAGGGCGGGCGGGAAGTCCGGGTGGTCGAACTCGATCGGCGCCTGACCCGACCCGACCAGCGCGAGCTGCGCGGTGTGCATCCCCGAGACCAGGGCGCGCAGCGAACCGGTGCCCGGCTGCGTCCAATGGCCCGACAGCAGCAGACCCTTCAACGGCGTGACGTGCGGCGAACGTTTCCCGCCCGTCTGCGACGGGCTGTTGGCCCAGCCGTAGGCCGCCCCGTCCCGGTTGCCCGAATGACGGGCCAGCGCGGTCGGGCTCGCCGTCTCCAGATACGTGATGTTGTCGGCCAGACCGGGAAAGACCCGGTCGAACTCCGCGACGACCCGGTCGGTGTAGGCGGGCAGCTCCGGCTTCCACGGACGGCCGAGATCGAACGGCGCCAGGGAGTGCACCGTCAGCAGATGCTCGCCCTCGGGCGCGACACGCGACGAGGCCAGCGTCGGGATCGTGCCGTACATGCCGCCGGGACGGCCCGCGAGGATGTCGGCGTGCGTGGCGTCGTGGTCGAGGTGCAACGGCCGGAACACCTCGTGGACGCCGCCCATCGCGCGCAGGTCCAGCGAGGTCGCGATGAAGACGATCACCGCGGACAGGGACGGGGTCATCCGGCCCAGGCGCTTGAGGAAACCGGCCGGGAGATGGTCGGGGCCGACCATCTGGGTGAAGGTCGCGGTGGCGTCGGCGTTCGACACGACCGTCCCGGCGCGGACGACGTCGCCGCCGTCCAGCTCCACGCCCGCCGCCCGGCCGTCCTCGACCAGGATGCGGCGGACCTCCCGCTTCAACACGATCTGGCCGCCCGCCTTCTCCATCCCGACCGCCAGGGCGTCGGCGAGGGACTGGAAGCCGCCGTCGGGATAGAAGCAGCCCTCCAGATAGACGTTGAGGACCGTCGAGAACGTCACCATGTCGAGCTGTGACGGCGGCAGCCCCAGGTAGGGCCAGGAGACCCCGGCGACCGAACGGGCCACCGGGTCGTCGATGTACTCCGCCAGCACCTCCCCTGCCGTCGCCTTCAGATACTTGAACAGGACGGGGAAGTCGCGGGCCGCCTGGTCCAGGCCGTTCAGGCCGAGCCGCGGCGGCAGCTCATGAGCCTGCTTGTGCAGGGTCCGGCACAGACCGAAGAACTCCCGCAGCCCGGCCGCCTGCCGCGGGAACAACTCGCAGTGCGTCTCGGTGAACGCCTCGAGCCCGAACGGGGTCTCGATCGTCAGGCCGTCGTAGAAGGCCTTGTAGTTGGAGTCGAGCCGCTGGAACCGGCACAGGTCACCGGTGCCGAGCCAATCGAGCAGCGCGACGGGCAGCGCGTGGTCGTGTCCCTGCGGGAACACCGACATCGCGGGGTCGAAGGTGTAGGGGCCGCGGGTGAAGGCGTGGGCGTAGCCGCCGACACCGTCGGTGCGCTCCACCAGCAGCACGGTGCGGCCCGCCCGGGCGAGGCAGGCGGCGGCGCTGAGCCCGCCGATCCCGGCCCCGATCACGACCACGTCGTAGTCGCTTTCGCGAGGCGGCAGAAATCTCGTCTCACTCAACATGCATCCATACCTATGGGTACGCCGAAGAATAGGCAACTGTTGAGTCATGGTCGAAATCGCACCCCCTTCGGGCCGCGCATTGGCGGCGATTGTTTTCACCGACATGGTCGGCTCCACGGCCACCCGTTCCGCCCTCGGAGAGGAGGCGGGAAACACCCTGCGGCGGGCCCACGACAAAATTGTCACCAGCGAGGTGAAAGAGCACGGCGGCATTGTCGTCAAGGGTCTGGGCGACGGAATGATGGCCGTTTTCTCCGGCGCCTCCGAAGCGGTCGAGGCCGCCATCGGAGTGCAGCGCGGCGTCAACCTCCAGACCCTGCGGGGCGCCCTGCCCGCGGCGCTGGTCCTGCGGATCGGGATCAGCGTCGGCGAGGTCGTCTGGGAGGACGGCGACTGCTTCGGCACGCCCGTCATCGAGGCGTCCCGGCTCTGCAACGCCGCCGACGGCGGCCAGATCCTCGCCGCCGAACTGGTGCGTGTGCTGACCGGCGGCCGGCTCGGCTCCCTGTACTCCGCGATCGGCGGGCTCACCCTGAAAGGCCTGGCCAAGCCGCTGGAGACCGTCGAGGTGGCGTGGCGGCACAGCGCCGGCGACACCTCCGTCGCCCTGCCCGCAGGGCTCCGCCCCCAGGGCGCGCTGCCGCTCACCGGACGGTCGGAGGAGCGGTCGCTGCTGCTGCGCGAATGGCGGCTGGCGACCAGCGGCGACCGGCGCGAGGAGGGCGCCGTCCGGGCCGTCCTGGTGTCGGGGGAGCCCGGCGTCGGCAAGACCCGGGTGATCCGAGAGGTCGCCGGCGAAGTCCACGAGACCGGCGCGGTCGTCCTGCACGGCCAGTGCGACGAGGCGATGTGCCTGCCCTACCACCCGCTCGTGACGGCGCTCGGCGAGTTCGCCGCCGCCACCCCCGACGACGTCCTGCGCAGTGTGATGGGGCCGCTGTCGGGAGAGCTGGTGCGGCTGCTGCCGTCGCTGCGCGACCGGGTGCCCGAGCTCGCCGAACCGCTGAAGGTCGAACCGGCGACCGAGCGGTACCGGCTGTTCGAGGCGGTCGTCGACCTGTTCGCGGCGATCTCGCAGTTCGCGCCCGTCCTGCTGGTCCTGGACGACCTGCACTGGGCCGACTCCCAGACGCTGCTGCTGCTCAGCCATCTCGCCCGCGCCAAGGAACCGATGCGGCTGCTGGTGCTCGGCGCGTTCCGCGACACCGACATCGGCCGCGACCACCAGCTCACCCATCTGCTGCCCGACCTGCGGCGGGCCGGCCGCGGCAGACGGCTCGCCCTCGGCCGCCTGGACGCCGACAGCGTCACCGACCTGGTGTCGGCCGCCCTCGACCGGCCCGTCGACGACGACGAGAAGGCCTTCGCCCGGCATCTGCACGCCGAGACCGACGGCCACCCCTTCTGCGTCGAGGAGGTACTGCTGCACCTGCGCGAGACCGGTCGGCTGGCGTCCCTGTCGGGCCGGTGGGCGCCGGGCGCGCGCGCCGGGTTCGAACTGACCATCCCCGAAGGGGTCCGCGAGGTCGTCCTGCAGCGGCTGGCACGGCTCGACGACGACGTCCAGGAGGTGCTGCGGGCCGCGTCGGTCATCGGCCAGCAGTTCGACGTCGGCGTGCTCGCCTCCGTCGTCGACGGCGGGATGGCCTCGGTCGTCGCCGCGCTGGAAGCGGCCGAGACCGCGCAGCTCGTCGGACCGGTGATCGGCGGGGCGAACCGGTTCCGGTTCGCCCACACCCTGATCCGGTCCAGCGTCTATGAGGACATGCCGACGACCCGCCGCCGCTGGATGCACCGCGACGTCGGCCTCGCCCTGGAAGACCACGAGGGCACGGAGGAGCCGCTCGCCGAGCTGGCCGTGCACTTCGGGGAGGCGGCGGCCGTCGGCGAGACCGAACGCGCCATCGGCTACGCACGACGGGCGGGCGACCGGGCGATGGAGCAGTCCGCCTACGAGCTGGCCGCCGCGCACTACGCGCGCGCGCTGAACGCCCTCCAGCTCGGGGCCCGCCGGTCCAGAAGCCTGACCGACCTGTGCGACCTGCGGCTGGCCCGCGCCAAGGCCCTGTACCGGGCGGGCGACGACGCCTACCGGGAGACCGCGTTCCGCGCCGCCGACACCGCCCGCACCCTCGACGACGCCGACCGGCTCGCCCGGACGGCGCTGCTGCTCATCCATTTCGGGCCCGCCAATCCGCTCGCCGACGGCGCCGAGATCGCCCTGTTCGAGGAGGCCCTGGCCAAACTGAGCAC
>NZ_BAAGZI010000181.1:0-10934 GCF_054778695.1 Actinocorallia lasiicapitis | reverse complement strand
CCGCCACGGCGGTCGCCGCCACGACGGTCGTTGCCGCCGCCGGCACCGGAGCCGGCGCGCTGGGCAGCGGCACGCTGCTCACGCTCGGCGCGGGTCGGAGCGGCGTCACCCTTGTAGATCCAGACCTTCACGCCGATCCGGCCGAACGTCGTACGGGCCTCGTAGAAGCCGTAGTCGATGTCGGCGCGCAGCGTGTGCAGCGGGACCTGGCCCTCACGGTAGAACTCCGAGCGGGACATCTCAGCGCCGCCGAGACGACCGGAGCACTGGACCTTGATGCCCTTGGCGCCGGACTTCATCGTGGACTGGATGGCCTTGCGCATCGCCCGGCGGAACGCGACGCGGCTCGAAAGCTGCTCCGCGACGCCCTGGGCGACGAGCTGGGCGTCCATCTCGGGGTTCTTGACCTCGAGGATGTTCAGCTGGACCTGCTTGCCGGTCAGCTTCTCGAGGTCGCCGCGGATGCGGTCGGCCTCGGCGCCGCGACGGCCGATGACGATGCCGGGACGCGCCGTGTAGATGTCCACGCGGACACGGTCACGGGTGCGCTCGATCTCGACCTTGGAGATGCCGGCCCGGTCCATGCCCTTGGTGAGCATGCGACGGATCGCGACGTCTTCCTTGACGTATTCCTTGTACAGCTTGTCGGCGTACCAACGGCTCTTGAAGTCGGTGGTGATACCGAGGCGGAACCCATGCGGGTTGATCTTCTGCCCCACTAGCGGGCCCTCCTCGTCTTCTTGATAGAAGCACCGTCTTCGAGAGACTCCACCACGACCGTGATGTGACTGGTGCGCTTGTTGATCCGGTAAGCGCGACCCTGGGCTCGCGGCCGGAACCGCTTCAGGGTCGGACCCTCGTCAACCCAGGTCTTGGACACGAACAGCGTGTCCTCGGCCAGGTTGAAGTTGTGGGTGGCGTTGGCGACGGCGCTCTTGAGCACCTTGCCAACCGGCTCGCTGGCTGCCTGAGGGGCGAAGCGCAGCACAGCCTGAGCCTCCGCGGCCTGCAGGCCACGGATGAGGTCCACCACGCGGCGGGCCTTCCGGGGCGTGACACGCACGAAGCGTGCCTGGGCCCTGGCTTCCATGACTGATTCCCTTCGGTTGCTGCGCGTCAGCCTCGGCGGCTGCGGCGGTCTTCCTTGACGTGGCTACGGAACGTGCGGGTGAGCGCGAACTCGCCCAGCTTGTGCCCGACCATCGACTCGCTGATGAACACCGGGACGTGCTTACGGCCGTCGTGCACGGCGATCGTGTGACCGATCATCGCCGGGACGATCATGGAGCGCCGCGACCACGTCTTGATGACGGTTGCGGTCCCCTTCTCGTTCTGAGCGTCCACCTTCTTGATCAGGTGGTCGTCCACGAAGGGGCCCTTCTTAAGGCTACGTGGCATGACGACTCCTACCGCTTCTTGTTGCTGCGACGACGAACGATCAGCTTGTCGCTCGGCTTGCCGGGCTTACGGGTGCGGCCCTCGGGCTTGCCCCACGGGCTGACCGGGTGGCGACCACCGGAGGTCTTACCCTCACCACCACCGTGCGGGTGGTCGATCGGGTTCATGGCGACACCACGGACGGTCGGGCGCTTGCCCTTCCACCGCATACGGCCGGCCTTACCCCAGTTGATGTTGGACTGCTCGGCGTTGCCGACCTCTCCAACGGTCGCGCGGCAGCGGACGTCCACCTTGCGCATTTCGCCGGACGGCATACGCAGGGTGGCGTAGATGCCTTCCTTGGCGAGCAGCTGCGCGCCGGAACCCGCGGAACGGGCCAGCTTCGCGCCGCCACCCGGCTTCAGCTCGATCGCGTGCACGACCGTACCCGCCGGGATGTTGCGCAGCGGGAGGCAGTTGCCGGGCTTGATGTCGGCGCCGGCACCGTTCTCCACGGGGTCGCCCTGCTTGAGGCCCTGCGGCGCGAGGATGTAGCGCTTCTCGCCGTCGGCGTAGTGCAGCAGCGCGATGCGGGCGGTGCGGTTCGGGTCGTACTCGATGTGAGCGACCTTCGCCGGGATGCCGTCCTTGTCGTGACGACGGAAGTCGATCACGCGGTAGGCGCGCTTGTGCCCACCACCGTGGTGACGGGTGGTGATGCGGCCGTTGTTGTTACGGCCGCCCTTCTTGGGGAGCGGTCGCAGCAGCGACTTCTCCGGCTCGGAGCGCGTGATCTCGACGAAGTCGGACACGCTGGAGCCACGACGACCCGGAGTCGTCGGCTTGTACTTACGGATGCCCATCTTATTCGTTCATCCCATTCCGCTTCAGGCCTGGGGCCCGAAGATGTCGATCCGCTCACCCTCCGCCAGGCTCACGATCGCGCGCTTGGTGTCCTTGCGCTTGCCGTAGCCGTAGCGGGTGCGCTTGCGCTTACCCTGCCGGTTGATGGTGTTCACGCCGGTGACCTTCACGCCGAACACGTCCTCGACCGCCTGGCGGATCTGGACCTTGTTGGCGTCGGTGGCCACGAGGAACGTGTACTTGCCCTCGTCGAGCAGCCCGTAGGACTTCTCCGAGACGACCGGCGCGAGAAGGATGTCCCGGGGGTCGTAGACCTTGCTCACTTCGCACTCCCCTTGGCGTGGGCGAGGAACTCCTCGTACCCCTTCTCGGTGAACACGATGTCGTCGTTGACCATCACGTCGTACGTGTTGAGCTGGTCGGCGACGATCACGTGCACGCTCGGCTCGTTGCGCAGGGACTTCCAGGTCAGCTCGTCCTCGCGGTTCAGCACCACGAGAACGCGCTTGGCCGTCGTCACCAGGCGCAGAGCGTTGACAGCGGTCTTGGTCTTGGGCGTCTCGCCCTCGATCAGGCTGCTGACGATGTGGACCTGGCCGGCGCGGGCCCTGTCGCTGAGGGCGGACCGCAGAGCGGCGGCCTTCATCTTCTTGGGCGTCTTCTGGGTGTAGTCGCGCGGCTGCGGGCCGTGGACGATGCCACCGCCGGCGAACTGCGGCGCGCGGGTCGAACCCTGACGGGCGCGGCCGGTGCCCTTCTGGCGGTACGGCTTCTTGCCACCACCGCGGACTTCGCCGCGGGTCTTGGTCTTGTGGGTGCCCTGACGCGCGGCGGCGAGCTGGGCCCAGACGACCTGGTGGATCAGCGGAACGTTGATCTTCGACTCGAAGATCTCGGGCGCGAGCGTGACGTCGACCTTGCTCATGCCTGGACCTCCATCTTCTTCACGGCGTTGCGGATCAGAACCAGTCCGCCGTTGGGGCCGGGAACGGCACCCTTGATCAGGATGAGGTTCTTCTCGGCGTCCACGGCGTGGACCGTGAGGTTCTGAACGGTCTTGCGGACGGTGCCCATACGGCCCGCCATGCGCAGACCCTTGAAAACGCGACCAGGGGTCGCGCAGCCGCCGATGGAGCCCGGCGAGCGGTGCTTGCGCTGCACGCCGTGACCGGCGCCCAGGCCGGCGAAGCCGTGACGCTTCATGACACCGGCGAAGCCCTTGCCCTTGCTGGTGCCCGTCGCGTCGACCTTCTCGCCCGGCTCGAAGGTGGTCGCGAGGACCTCCTGGCCGAGCTCGTAGTCGCCGGTGTTGTCGGTGCGCAGCTCGACGAGGTAGCGGCGCGGCGTGACGCCGGCCTTCTCGAAGTGGCCGGCCGCCGGCTTGTTGACCTTGCGGGGATCGATCTGTCCGAAACCGAGCTGCACGGCGTTGTAGCCGTCGTTCTCGGTGGAGCGAACCTGGGTCACGACATTGGGCCCAGCCAGAACGACGGTGACGGGCACGATACGGCCGTCAGCGTCGTAGACCTGGGTCATGCCGAGCTTCTCGCCCAGGATGCCCTTCCTGTTGATGCTCATTAAGATCCTTAGAGCTTGATCTCGATGTCCACACCCGCGGGCAGGTCGAGCCGCATGAGCGAGTCAACCGTCTTCGGGGTGGGGTCGATGATGTCGATCAGCCGCTTGTGGGTGCGCATCTCGAAGTGCTCGCGGCTGTCCTTGTACTTGTGCGGCGAGCGGATGACGCAGTACACGTTCTTCTCGGTCGGCAGCGGCACCGGGCCGGCGACCTTGGCGCCCGTCCGCGTCACGGTCTCGACGATCTTCTTTGCGGAAGAGTCGATGACCTCGTGGTCGTATGCCTTCAGCCGAATGCGGATCTTCTGTCCCGCCATAGCGCCCGTGTGTCCTTTGCTGCTCAGCACAGGAGTGTGGACTCCCATGCATTAACCTCCCGACTCGCGAGAGGCGGGCTGACGTGTCAAACCGGGGCATGTCGCCTTGGTCCCAACCTGGCGGAGGGACATGCGCAGACCCCGGTGCGTGTTCCGGTTCAGTGAACAGGAACCAGGATATGCAACGACGGGGACACCTTCCGTCATTCCGGGGCACATCCCCGTCGTTGCCATGGTGATACTGCTTACTCTAGGCGCACTTTCACACGCCCGGAGCACGAACCCCGGGAAGCCGAAGCCTCCCGGGGCTCAAAGTACTACTTGAGGATCTTGGCGACGCGGCCCGCGCCGACCGTCCGGCCACCCTCACGGATGGCGAACTTGAGGCCCTCTTCCATGGCGATGGGCTGGATCAGCTCAACGCGCATGTCGGTGTTGTCGCCCGGCATGACCATCTCGACACCCTCGGGGAGGTTGACGACACCGGTCACGTCCGTGGTACGGAAGTAGAACTGCGGGCGGTAGTTGTTGAAGAACGGGGTGTGGCGGCCACCCTCATCCTTGGAAAGGATGTAGACCGCGGCCTCGAACTCGGTGTGCGGGGTGTTGGTGCCCGGCTTGATGATGCACTGGCCGCGCTCGACGTCCTCGCGCTTGATGCCACGGAGCAGGAGGCCGACGTTGTCGCCCGCCTGGCCCTGGTCGAGGAGCTTGCGGAACATCTCGACACCGGTGACGGTGGTCGAGGTGGCCTTCTCCTTGATGCCGATGATGTCGACGACCTCGTTGACGTTGACCACGCCACGCTCGATGCGGCCGGTCACGACGGTGCCGCGGCCGGTGATCGAGAAGACGTCCTCGATCGGCATCAGGAACGGCTTGTCGGTGTCACGCTCGGGCTGCGGGACGTTCTCGTCCACGGCCTTCATCAGCTCGAGGATCGACTCGGCCCACTTGGCGTCGCCCTGCAGCGCCTGGTACGCGGACACGCGCACGACCGGCAGGTCGTCGCCCGGGAACTCGTACTCCGACAGGAGCTCACGGACCTCGAGCTCGACGAGCTCCAGGATCTCCTCGTCGTCCACCATGTCGCACTTGTTCAGCGCGACGACGATGTAGGGAACACCGACCTGGCGGGCCAGGAGCACGTGCTCCTTGGTCTGCGGCATCGGGCCGTCAGTGGCGGCCACGACCAGGATCGCGCCGTCCATCTGCGCGGCACCGGTGATCATGTTCTTGATGTAGTCGGCGTGACCCGGGCAGTCGACGTGCGCGTAGTGCCGCGACTCGGTCTGGTACTCGACGTGCGCGATCGAGATGGTGATACCGCGCTCGCGCTCCTCCGGCGCCTTGTCGATGTCCTCGAACGCGGAAGCCGCGTTCAGGGTCGGGTAGGCGTCGTGCAGGACCTTGGTGATCGCCGCGGTAAGAGTGGTCTTACCGTGGTCGATGTGACCGATGGTGCCGATGTTTACGTGCGGCTTGGTCCGCTCGAACTTGGCCTTAGCCACGAGTTCTCCTCAAGTGATTCTGACGTACGTACGGTATTGGCTTGTGGCCGCTCGGGCCGGACAGGGGCGGATGGCATCCGCCCCCGTCAGGACGTTAAAGCTAGGAAGGCTTCGCCTCCCTAAACCGCTTTACTCGCCCTTGGCCTTCGCGATGATCTCCTGCGCGACGTTCGAGGGAACCTCGGCGTAGGAATCGAACTGCATGGTGAAAACAGCCCGGCCCTGGGTCTTGCTGCGCAGGTCCCCCACGTAGCCGAACATCTCAGAGAGGGGCACGAGCGCCTTGACGATCCGCGCGCCATGCGACTCGTCCATGGCCTGAATCTGGCCACGGCGCGAGTTCAGGTCGCCGATCACGTCGCCCATGTTGTCCTCAGGCGTGGTGACGTCCACGGCCATCATCGGCTCGAGGAGCACAGGACCGGCCCGGCGGGCCGCTTCCTTGAACGCCATCGAACCGGCGACCTTGAACGCCATTTCCGAGGAGTCCACCTCGTGGTAGGCACCGTCGAGCAGCGTCACCTTCACGCCGACCATCGGGTACCCGGCGAGAACACCGAACTCGGCGGCGTCCTGGCAGCCGGCGTCCACCGAGGGGATGTACTCCCTGGGGATACGGCCACCGGAGACCTTGTTCTCGAACTCGTAGGCGTCGCTGCCGCCGCCCAGCGGAGCCAGCGTGATGATCACGCGGCCGAACTGGCCGGAGCCACCCGTCTGCTTCTTGTGGGTGTACTCGACCTTCTCGACCGTCTTCGTGATCGACTCACGGTAGGCGACCTGCGGGCGACCGACGTTGGCCTCGACCTTGAACTCGCGCTTCATCCGGTCGACGAGGATCTCCAGGTGGAGCTCGCCCATGCCCGAGATGATCGTCTGACCGGTCTCCTCGTCCGTCCGGACCTGGAAGGACGGGTCCTCCTCGGCCAGACGCTGGATCGCGGTACCGAGCTTCTGCTGGTCGGCCTTGGTCTTCGGCTCGATCGCGACGCTGATGACCGGCGCTGGGAAGCTCATCGACTCGAGAACGACCGGGTTCTTCTCGTCCGCGAGGGTCTCGCCGGTGGTGGTCTGCTTGAGACCCATGACGGCGACGATGTCGCCGGCGCCCACGCGGTCGATCTCCTCACGCTTGTTCGCGTGCATCCGGTAGATCTTGCCGATGCGCTCCTTGCGTCCCCGAACGGTGTTCAGGTAGGAGGAGCCGGCCTCGAGCACACCGGAGTACACGCGGACGAAGGTGAGCTTGCCCAGGTGCGGGTCGGACATGATCTTGAACGCGAGGCCGGAGAACGGCTCGTCCTCCGACGGCTTGCGCAGGATGACCGTCTCCTCGTCACCCATCTTGTGGCCCTCGATCGCGTCGACGTCCAGCGGGGACGGCAGGAAGCGAACGATCGCGTCGAGCAGGGGCTGAACGCCCTTGTTCTTGAACGCGGTGCCACAGAACACCGGGGTGAGCTTCGCGGCGAGAGTCGCGCGACGGATCGCCGGGACGATCTGCTCGTTGGTGGGCTCGCCACCCTCGAGGTAGATCTCCATGATCTCGTCGTCGTTCTCGGCGAGGGTCTCGATGAGCTTCGCCCGCCACTCCTCGGCAGCCTCGACGTGCGTGTCGGGGATGTCGACGGTGTCGTACATCTCACCGAGCTTCGCCTCGGCGTTCCAGACGAGGGCCTTCATCCCGACCAGGTCGATGACGCCCTTGAAGTCCGCCTCGGCGCCGATCGGCAGCTGCATCACGAGCGGAACCGCGTTGAGACGGTTCACGATCATGTCGACGCAGCGGTGGAACTCGGCGCCGGTGCGGTCCAGCTTGTTGACGAAGCAGATCCGCGGCACGCCGTAACGGTCGGCCTGACGCCACACGGTCTCGGACTGCGGCTCGACGCCGGCGACACCGTCGAACACGGCGACCGCGCCGTCGAGGACGCGCAGCGAGCGCTCGACCTCGACGGTGAAGTCCACGTGACCCGGCGTGTCGATGATGTTGATGGTGTTCTCGACGCCATCGACGGACCACTTGCAGGTCACAGCAGCGGACGTGATCGTGATGCCACGCTCCTGCTCCTGCTCCATCCAGTCGGTGGTCGCAGCGCCGTCGTGAACCTCGCCGATCTTGTAGCTCATGCCCGTGTAGTACAGGATGCGCTCGGTCGTCGTGGTCTTGCCAGCGTCGATGTGCGCCATGATCCCGATGTTGCGGACCTTGTTCAGGTCCACACCGGTCTTAGCAGCCATTGTGCTCGCGTCCTTGCGTCGTCGTAAATACCGCTGTTACCAGCGGTAGTGGGCGAAGGCCTTGTTGGACTCGGCCATCTTGTGGGTGTCCTCGCGCTTCTTGACCGAGGCGCCCAGGCCATTGCTGGCGTCCAGGAGCTCGTTCTGCAGGCGCTCGGTCATGGTCTTCTCGCGACGTCCACGGGAGTACGTGACCAGCCAGCGCAGCGCCAGGGTGGTGCTGCGGGCCGGGCGGACCTCGACCGGGACCTGGTAGGTCGCGCCACCGACACGGCGGGACTTGACCTCGATGGTCGGCTTGACGTTGTCGAGCGCGCGCTTCAGCGTGACGACCGGGTCGTTGCCGGTCTTCTCGCGGCAGCCCTCGAGCGCGTTGTAGACGATGCGCTCGGCGATGGAGCGCTTGCCGTCCAGCAGGATCTTGTTGATCAGGCTGGTGACCAGCGGGGAGTTGTAAACCGGGTCAGCGACGAGAACGCGCTTGCCCGCAGGGCCCTTACGCGGCATTAGCTCTTCTCCTTCTTCGCGCCGTAGCGGCTGCGCGCCTGCTTGCGGTTGCGGACACCCTGGGTGTCGAGCGAACCGCGGATGATCTTGTAGCGAACACCGGGCAGGTCCTTCACACGACCGCCACGCACGAGCACGATGGAGTGCTCCTGCAGGTTGTGTCCGACACCGGGGATGTACGCGGTGACTTCGATGCCGCTGGTGAGCCGGACGCGCGCGACCTTACGCAGGGCCGAGTTCGGCTTCTTCGGCGTGGTCGTGTACACACGCGTGCAGACACCACGGCGCTGAGGGGAACCCTTCAGCGCGGGCGTCTTAGTCTTGGTCACCTTGTCCTGGCGGCCCTTTCGGACCAGCTGCTGGATTGTGGGCACCGCTCTCCGTCTTCCTTCGTCGTACCGGGCCCGGGCTCTGCGCCCGGGTCAGCGCGGACGATCCGCGCTGTGTTTTATATGCGCGAGTCACACCCGGAATTTCTCGTCCGCGCATAACCCTGGTCATGGGCTTTCGCAAGCTTCTGACCTGCAGGTTTCCTGCTCCTCTCGACCCCCGCGGTCGGGCGTGTCGCACCGTCCGCACTCCGTCAGCCCCTTGCCGGGGCTTGCAAGCTGGGGAGTCGAGTTGCGCCGCGCCGCCGGATCTTCGGACCCCGCTTTGCGCGCACGCAGGCGAGCCCGCCAAGGCGGGCACGAAAGGAGAGAGTACCTAACCCCTGCACCGGAGGTCAAAGCGAATGAGCCCATTACCCGTTCGGGGGCGTCCGGCGCAACCTTCGGCACTCCCGGTGGACACTCGATGGTTACAACGACGGGACGCCCCGTTCATGTTCCCGGTGAGCAAAGAAAGCCCCAGACCGGGCATTTTCGGACCGGTCTGGGGCTGGATACTGCGTTCTGCGCGCCTACAGGGGCGACCAGAAGAACGCGACCACGATCACCACGACGGCGACGAAGGCGATCAGGCCGAGCCAGATCCAGATCTTGTTACTGGCGGCTTCCTCCAGCTCCGTCGACGGAGGCTGGGAGTAAGCGCCCCCTTCCCCCTGCTGGGGCTGGACGTACTGCCCGGGCTGCGCGTACGGATTCTGACCCTGCTCAGGCTGCCCGTACGGGTTCTGGCCTTGCTCAGGCTGGCCGTAGGCATCCCGACCTTGTTCCGGCTGGCCATACGGGCTCTGGCCTTGGCCCGGCTGGCCGAAGGCGTCCCGACCTTGCTCTGGCTGACCGTACGGGCTCTGGGCCTGGCCCGGCTGACCGAAGGCGTCCTGTCCCTGCTCGGCCTGGCCGTACGGGCTCTGGGCCCGGCCTGGCTGGCCGAAGGCATCCTGACCTTGCTCGGGCTGGCCGTACGGGCTCTGGGCCTGACCAGGCTGGCCGAAGGCGTCCTGGCCTTGCTCCGGCTGGCCGTAGGGGCGCTGGGGCTGTTCCTGCTGGCCGAACGGGGGCTGGCCTGACTGGCCGTGGGGGCCCTGGCCCTGCTCGGGCCGGCCGAACGGGGGCTGCTGCTGGCCGAACGAGGGCTGCGGCTGCTGCTGGCCGTACGGGGCTGGCTGGTCGGGCTGGCCGTAGGGGGCCTGGGGGGCCTGCTGCCACTGGGAGGCGTTGAAGTCGAGGCGTGTCTCGCCGCCGA
The DNA here is from genome assembly GCF_054778695.1 of Actinocorallia lasiicapitis. Taxonomy (NCBI): domain Bacteria; kingdom Bacillati; phylum Actinomycetota; class Actinomycetes; order Streptosporangiales; family Thermomonosporaceae; genus Actinocorallia; species Actinocorallia lasiicapitis. Next base: position 910 of record NZ_BAAGZI010000181.1, on the reverse strand, counting down.
GCGGGGGCTGGGCGGGCTGCTCGGAGCGGCGGGCCGCTTCGGCGTCGAGGGCCTGGGTGGACTCCTCGGCCTGCTGCCAGGTCGATTCCTGGCGGACGGTCTCGGCCGGTCTGTTCGTGACCAGGGGGATGTCGCCGGGGAACGGGGTCTGGGGCCGGGCCTGCCGCTGCGGCGCGTGCGGCTGCGGGGTGTCCAGCATGGTGCGGTTCGACAGGTCGGGTTCGACCGGAATGAACGCGGTCGGCCTGGCCTCCTCGACCTTCGGCTGCTCCGGTTCGGGCTGCTGGGGCTGCTGGAGGCCGGGGATGACGGCCGTCTCGGGGGGCGCGCCGAACGTCGGCCGGGGGTGCGGGGCGGTGCCCCACGGGTCCTCCGACGGCGGCGGCGCGGGGAACGACTGCTGCGGCTCGGGGAACGCCGAGGGGGCGGGCGGCACCGGCGGCGCGGCCTGCTCCCAGGGCTGCCGCTGCGGCTCCGCGGGCCGGGCGAACGGCTGAGGTGGCGGGAACGCGGCGGTCGCCTCGTCCTCCTGGCGCTCAGGAGCTCCCGGGAACCCGGGCGGCGGCGGGAACGAAGGCGCAGCCTCCGCAGGCGGCGCGAACGCCGACCTCCCCTCCCCCTGCCCATAGGCGGACCCAGGCCCGTCCACCGGCTTCCACTCCCCCTGCTGCTCCTCCCCGACCCCAGGCTGCCCATAACCAGCCTGACCGGAACCCTCCTGGCCGTACGCGGGCTGGGCGGGCGCGGGCTGGCCGTAGCCGGGCTGCGCCGGGGCCTCCTGGCCATAGCCGGGCTGACCGGGCGTCTCCTGCCCGAAGCCGGGCTGACCGGGGGCAGACTGCCCGTAGCCCTGCTGGGCCGGGGCCTCCTGGCCATAGGCGGGCTGGCCGGGGGCGGGCTGCGCCGGGGG
>NZ_BAAGZI010000180.1:0-10943 GCF_054778695.1 Actinocorallia lasiicapitis | reverse complement strand
ACGACCGCCGCGACCGCGCTCCGGCCCCTGGCCGTGAACCGCGGCGCCTGACGCGGCACCGCGGCCTCCGGGGCCTCCGTCGTCTGGATCATCGCAGCGCCCGGTAGCCGCCGTCGTGGTAGACGAGCGGGGCGGTCTCGGCCGGGGTCGAGGCCGCCAGCACCTCACCGACCACGATCGTGTGATCGCCCGCGTCGTGGGCGGCGTGGGTGCGGCACTCCAGCGCCCCCACGGCCGACGCGTAGATCGGCGCGCCGGTCACCGGGCCGCGCCGGAACGACCAGCCGTCGAACGCGCCCTCCAGGGAGCGGCCGCGGGTCGCGAAATGGGCGGAGGCGTCCGCGGAGTCCTCGCCGAGGATGCTGACGGCCCAGGTCGGGCGGGCCAGCACGACGTCATGGAACCGGGCGATCTTCTCCACGCAGAACAGGACGAGCAGCGGTTCCAGCGAGACCGACGAGAACGCGCTCATGGTCATCGCATGGTCGCGGCCGTCCGCGTCGACGGTGGTGACGAGGGTGACGCCTGTGGGAAAACGCCCCACCACCCTGCGGAACTCAGCGGGATCGGGAGGAGGGGTGGTCATGCGGGAGGCCTGTCAGGAAGGAGCGAGTGGCGGGGGTGAGGTAGATCGCGAGCCCGGCGAGAGCGGAACCGCCGAGCAGGAACAGGTAGACCTGTCCAGGAATGTCACTGGGGAAGATCACGTCGCCCTTGCTCCTGGGCATCGTGAGGACCATGACGGAGGTCAGCCACGTCAGGGCGACGATCACCGCGCCCGTCCGTCCTGAACCGAGCCCGGCCAGCCGGACCAGCACGAAGTTCACCAGCACCACCGCGACCGTGACCTGCAGCGACGTGGCATAGGTGAACGACCCGTAGACGCCCAGAAGAGTGCCGGCGATGCCGAGCGCCGCGTAGGTGGCGCCCTTGAGGAGTCCGTCCCAGTTCACAGGATGAGGCTATCGGGCGCTCAGCCGGCTTCGGGCAGGCCGCCGAACAGATCACTCTCGCGGCCGTCCGCGCCGATCGGGCCCTTCGGACCGGCGAGCAGCGTGTAGTACTCGACACCGAACGCCTGCTGCCCGACATGGTCGGAGAGCGCGAAGTGCAGGCCGTCCACGGTGATCTGGGTGCGGTGGGCGGCCAGCGCCTCGAGCTTCTTCGGCAGGAAGCCGCGGGCGTCGACGGCCGTGGTCACCTCGTCGTCGGGCACGCCGTAGGCCACCTCGTCGACGCTGCCGGGGGCGCGGAACGGCCCGCCCGCCTGCAGGACCGCCACCGAACGGGCGATCACCGAGCGGGGCATGGCCGTCGCGTAGAACTTGCAGACCTCGGCCGCGGTGCCCTGCGACAGCTCGAACGCCCGCCACGCCACCCGGTGCGCCTGGATGTGGTCGGGATGGCCGTAGTAGCCGTTGTCGTCATAAGTCACGATCACCTGGGGCTTGACCTCGGTGATGATCTCCAGCAGGCGGGCGGCGGCGTCCTCGACGTCGGCCTGCCAGAACGCCTCGGGACGCTCGTTCGACGGCACCCCCGCCATCCCCGAGTCACGCCAGCGCCCAGGACCCCCCAGAAACCGGTGGTCGGTGACGCCCAGCGCCGCGCACGCCGCGTCCAGCTCCTCGATCCGGAACGCGCCCAGCTCGTCCTTCCGGTCGGCGGCCAGCTCGGCCAGATCCGCCGGAATGATCTCGCCTTCCTCGCCGAGCGTGCAGGTCACGAGGGTGACCCTGGCGCCCTCGGCCGCGTACCGCGCCATCGTCGCACCGGTCCCGATCGACTCGTCGTCGGGATGGGCGTGGACGAACAAGATGCTGCGGTCGCTCATGTGAAGCAGCGTAACGAGCCCGGCGGGCGCTCCGGCGCACGGGGCGCGCCGGAAAAATGGTTGGCGCTCCCACCTGGGAATTTCTTACCTTGGACGGATGCGTTCGCTACCGGTCCCCGATCCCGGGACACCTGATCATCGTGGACCGTGGCGGTACCTCGGCTGGATCGCGCGGAACCAGCTCCACGTCATCGTGCCCGGCATGTTCCTCGGCATCGCCTGGATGGGCTCCCAGGCGTTCATGCCGTTCGTGCTCGGCAAGGCCATCGACGACGGGCTGAAGGCCAAGGACGCCGGCGCGCTCGTCGCCTGGTCCCTCGCGTTGCTCGCGCTCGGGCTCGGGCAGACCGTCGCCGGCATGTTCCGGCACCGGTTCGCCGTCCAGAACTGGCTGTCGGCCGCCTACCGGACCATCCAGGTGATCGTCCGGAAGGCCACCGCGCTCGGGCCGACCCTGCCGAAGCGGATGACCACCGGCGAGGTCGTCTCGGTGGGCGTCGCCGACGTCGCCAAGATCGGTGACGCGATGGACATCACCGCGCGCGGCGCGGGCGCCATCGTGTCGATCATCGTGGTGACGGCCGTCCTGCTCAGCTCGATGTGGCAGCTCGGCCTGGTCGTGCTCATCGGAGTGCCGCTGATCCTGGCGCTCACCGCGCCGCTCATGAAGCCGCTGCACCGGCGGCAGACCCGGCAGCGCGAACTGACCGGCGAACTCACCACGCGCGCCGCCGACATCGTCGGCGGGCTGCGGGTGCTGCGCGGGATCGGCGGCGAGGAGCTCTTCTCCACCAGGTTCAAGGAGGAGTCCCAGTCCGTCCGGGCGGCCGGGGTGCGGACGGCGCGGGTGGAATCGGTGCTGGACGGCGTCGGGCTGCTCCTGCCCGGGCTGCTGCTGGTCGTGGTCACCTGGATGGGCGCGCGGTACGCCGCCGCCGGGACGATCACCGTCGGGCAGCTCTTCGCGTTCTACGGGTACGCGGCCTTCCTCGTCGACCCGCTCTGGACCATCGCCGAAGGCGCCGACAAGATCACCAAGGCGCATGTGGCGGCGCAGCGGATCGTCAAGATCCTGTCCCTGAAGCCGGAGCACCCCGCCACCGGCACCCGTGCCCCCGACGGCCAGGTGCTGGCCGACACCGTGACCGGACTGGAGATCCGGCCCGGCGAGCTGACGGCCGTCGTCGCCGGAACCGCGGCGGGCGAACTCGCCGACCGGCTCGGCGGCTACGCCGACGGCGGAAGCTACGGCGGCGTCCCCCTCGCCGAGCTCGACGGGCTGCGCGAACGGATCCTCGTCGCGATCAACGAGGACCGGCTGTTCACCGGCACCGTCCGCGGCGAGATCGGCGGGACGGCCCCGGCCGGGCTGCTCGCCTCGACCGTCGAGGAAGATCCCGTCCCCAAGCTCGGACGGCTCTGGGGCACCCCGCCCCCCGACGTCGCGCCGGCCCCGCCGCAACCGCACGTGCACGACGACGAACGCCTGCTGGAAGCCGTCTGGGCGGCCTGCGCCGAGGACGTCGTGGACGCCGTCGGGCTCGACGGGCTCGTCGCCGAAGGCGGCCGCGAGTTCTCCGGCGGGCAGCGGCAGCGCGTCGCGATGGCGCGCGCCCTGGCCACCGAGGCCGACGTGCTGGTGCTGGTCGAGCCGACCAGCGCCGTCGACGCCCACACCGAGGCGCGGATCGCCGACCGGATCGGCAAGCTCCGCGCCGACCGGACCACGGTCGTGTTCACCGGCAGCCCGCTGATGCTGGACAAAGCCGACAACGTGCTCTTCGTGGCGGACGGGAAGGTCGTCGCGGAAGGCGACCACGCCGGACTGCTGCGCACCTGCGAGGCCTATCGGAAGGCTGTGACAAGAGATGAGTGAGCGGCTGCCCGTCGCCACCAAGGAGGACGTCCGCGCTTACGCGCGACGGCTGATCCTGCGGCATCCGTGCGACCTAGCCGTCGCGGTCGGGCTGCACGGGCTCGCCGCGATCACCGGGCTGGTCACCCCGTTCCTGTTCTCGCGGCTCGTCGAGAACCCCGGCCGGCACATCGACCTGATCGCCGGGGGGATCGCCCTGTTCGTGACGGTCCAGGCGGTGCTGACGCGGCAGGCGTTCTTCGCGTCCGCGAAGCTCGGTGAGAAGGCCCTCGCGGAGCTGCGCGAGGAGTTCATCGACCAGGTGCTGCGGCTGCCGCTGTCGACCGTCGAACGGGCCGGGACGGGCGACCTGCTCGCCAGGACCACCCGGGACGTCGACCAGCTCTCCGGATCGGTCCGGCACGCCGCCCCCGAAGTGCTGATCGCCCTGGTCACCTGCGCGTTCACCGTGATCGCGCTGGGGCTGACCAGCCCGCTGCTCCTGCTGCCCGTCCTGCTCGTCGCGCCGATCCTCCTCGCGGCGACCCGGTGGTACCTGAACCGGGCGCGCTCCGCCTACCTGCGCGAACACGCCGCCTGGGCGGAGATGACGGACGGGCTCGCCGAGACCGTCACGGGGGCGCGGACCGTCACGGCGCTGCGCCGCGAGACCTCCCGCCACGAACGCACCGACCACGACATCGCCCGGAGCTGGGCCGCCGAACGGTACTCGCTCGGCCTGCGGATGCGCTGGTACCCCGCCCTGGAGATCGGCTACATCATCCCCGTCGTGCTGACCCTGCTGCTCGGCGGGCTCTTCTACCTCGACGGCCGGCTGACCCTCGGCCAGGTCACCGCCGGCACCCTCTACATGCAGCAGCTCGGCCGCCCCCTCGACATGCTGCTCAACCAGCTCGACGAACTCCAGCTCGGCGGGGCGTCACTGGCCCGGCTGCTGGGCGTCGCCGACGTCCCCGCCGACCGCTCCCCCACCGGCGCCTCCCCCGACGGGATCGAGATCTCCGCCAAGGACGTCAAGTACGCCTACGCGCAGCGGGACGTCCTGCACGGGATCTCCCTCGATCTGGCGCCCGGCGAACGGCTGGCGATCGTCGGGCCGTCCGGGGCGGGCAAGTCGACCCTCGGCCGGCTGATCGCCGGGATCCACGCGCCCCGCGAGGGCTCGGTGACGCTCGGGAACGTCCCGCTAACCGACCTTCCGCTGGACGAGCTGCGCCACCAGATCGCCCTGGTCACCCAGGAACACCATGTGTTCCGTGGCACGCTCCGCGACAACCTCGCCCTGGTCAAGCCGGCCTCCGACGACGACCTGCGCGCCTCGCTCGCGGCCGTCGCCTGGTCGGGGCCCGACCTGGACGAGAAGGTCGGCTCCGGCGGCACCGTCCTCACCCCGGCCCAGGCCCAGCAGCTCGCCCTGGCCCGCCTGATCCTCGCCGACCCGCACACCCTGGTCCTCGACGAGGCGACCTCCCTCATCGACCCGCGCGCCGCCCGCGACCTGGAACGCACCCTCGCGGCCGTCCTGGAGGGCCGCACCGTCATCGCCATCGCCCACCGCCTCCACACCGCCCACGACGCCGACCGCGTAGCCGTAGTAGAAGACGGCGTCATCTCCGAACTAGGCACCCACGACCAACTGGTAGCCCGCTCCGGCTCCTACGCCTCCCTCTGGTCCACCTGGCACTCCACCTGACGCCTCCTAAGGGAGGTGGTGGACGCCGGTGGGGAGGGCGCCTTCGGTGGCGGCTTCGGTGAGGTAGGTCTCGAGGGTGGAGCGGAAGGCCTTGGCGGCGTGGGTGAGGGAGACGTCCTTGCGGTGGGCTATGGCGATGGTGCGTTGGAGGGCGAGGGGGGGTGGGAGGTCGCGGCGGGCGGGGTAAGGGAGGGGGTCGGAGCCGGCCAGGGGGACGCCGCGCAGGCCCGGGCGGCCGGCGAGGACCATGCTGGGGACCACGGCCAGGCCCAGGCCCGCTTCGACGAAACGGAGGACGGCGTCCATTTCGCCGCCTTCGACCGCGAAGCGGGGTTCGAAGCCCGACTGGCGGCAGGCGGTGATCGTCGCTTCGCGGAGGTCGTAGCCGGAACGGAACATGACCAGGTCGCGGCCCTGCAGATCCTCGATGGTCATGGGGCTGCGGCGGGGGCGGTGATCGGCGGGCATCGCGACGACCAGGTTCTCGCGGAGGATCGGAGTCGTCGACAACGGCGTGTCGTCGGCCAGGGGCAGGATGACCAGGGCCAGGTCGAGGAGGCCGCGGGTGAGGTCGCGGACCAGGTCGCGGGAGCCGCCCTCCTCGACGATCAGCCGGATGCCGGGATAGGCGTCGTGGAAACGGCGCAGGGCCTCGGCGAGCAGACCGGCGCAGAGCGACGGGGTCGCGCCCAGCCGGACCCGGCCGCGCACCAGACCCGCCAGCTCCTGCACCTCGAGACGGGCGGTGTCGACGTCGGCGAGGATCCGTTTGGCCAGCGGCAGCAGCGCCTCCCCCGCCGGAGTCAGCGTGATGTTGCCGCGCGCCCGCGAGAACAGGGGCGCGCCCAGCTCGGACTCGAGCGTGCGGATCTGCTTGGACAGCGAAGGCTGGGCGATGCCCAGCGACTCCGCGGCCTGAGTGAAGTGACGGATCTCGGCGACCGCCACGAAATACGCCAACTGCTGGAGTTGCACGCCCACATTGTTTCGCACCCGGTACCCGATCCTGAGGACGGGCCTGCCGGACGAATGGGACTCTTCCCGGATGGAGACGGAGAGAAGGGCCGTGCTGGCGGCCGGAGCGGCGTGCGCGGCGGCGGCGCTGAGCGGCTGCCAGACCTACGGCAAACAGGAGAACACACAGGTGGCCCCGGCCACCGAGACGGTCCTCGGCAAGATCACTGAGGTGCCCGTCGGCGGATCGAAGATCTTCAAGGAGGCGAAAGTGATCGTTTCGCAGCCGACCGAGGGCACCTTCACCGCCCTGACGGCCGTCTGCACCCACCAGGGCTGCCTCGTCAACAAGATCCTCGACGGGAAGGCGTCCTGCCCGTGCCACGGCAGCGAGTTCTCCCTGGCCGACGGCTCGGTGACCAAGCCCCCGGCCAACGCGCCGCTCACCTCCGTCAAAGTCAAGGCGTCCGGCGAAAACCTGGTGCTGCTTCCGAACTGAGGTCACCTACCCTTAGGGAGCATGACCCTTAGCTTTCCCCGGCAGAGTGCTCGCACACGACGTTTCACGCTCGGCGCGCCGCGCGGAGTCACGATCTCCCCTGGCGGTGAGTTCGCGCTGTTCCTGCGCAGCCGGGGAGGGACCGACCCGGTCACCTGCCTGTGGAAGCTCGACCTGGCGACGGGCGGCGAAGAACTGCTGGCCGACCCGCTCGCCCTGAACGTCGACGAGTCGAAACTGCCGGCCGAGGAACGTGCCCGCCGCGAGCGGGCCCGTGAGGCGGCCGGCGGCATCGTCGCCTACGCCGTCGACCGCGACGTCAAGCTGGCCGTGTTCGCGCTGGCCGGGCAGCTCTTCACCGTCGCCACCGACGGCGGCGCCGTCACCCGCCTCGACTCGGCGACACCCGCGTTCGACCCGCGCCTCGACCCGCGCGGACGCCGGGTCGCCTACGTCGCCGACCGTGCCCTGCACGTCATCGACCTGGCGTCCGGCGAGGACCGGGTGGTCGCCCGTCCCGAGACCGAGCAGATCTCCTACGGGCTCGCCGAGTTCATCGCCGCCGAGGAGATGGACCGGCTGCGCGGCTACTGGTGGTCGCCCGACGGGCAGCAGATCCTCGCCGCCCGCGTCGACGAGACACCCGTGCAGCGCTGGCACATCGCCGACCCCGCCAACCCCGACCGGCCCGCCCAGGAGATCGCCTACCCGGCCGCCGGGACTCCCAACGCGATCGTCTCGCTGATCGTCGTCGCGGCCGAAGGCGACAAGCGCGTCGCCGTCGCGTGGGACCGCGGGATGTACCCGTATCTCACGACGGCCGTCTGGGACGAGCGCGGCCCCGTGATCGTCATCCAGACGCGGGACCAGCGCACCCAGCGCGTCGTCCGGATCGACCCGCTGAACGGCGAGACCACGGTCGAGCAGGCCGACCATGACCCGATCTGGCTGGAGATCGTCCCCGGGCTGCCGGCGCGGACGGCGTCCGGCGCGCTGGTCTGGACGAGCGACGCCGACGACACGCGGCGGCTGACCGTCGCGGGCGTCCCGGTGACGCCGGTGGGGCTGCAGGTCCGGTCGGTGCTGGGCGTCCACGGCGAATCGGTGCTCTTCACCGCGTCGACCGAGCCGACCCAGACCCATGTCTGGTCGTACTCGCCGGACGGGCTCGAGCAGCTCACGGCCGGGCCCGGCGTGTTCACGGGCGTCCGGGCGGGGGACGTCACGGTGCTGGCCGGCAACGATCTGGAGTCGACGCGTTCGCGGACCTGGGTGCACGGCACCGGGATCGAGATCGAGAACCTGGCCGAAACCCCGGTGATCACGCCTCGGGTGGCGTTCCTGGAGGCCGGGGAACGCGCCATCCGGACGGCCGTGGTGCTGCCGACCGGGTTCGACCCGGCGTCCGGCGAGAAACTGCCCGTCCTGATGGACCCGTACGGCGGCCCGCACGCCCAGCGGACCGTCGCCGCGCTGCGCGCCTACTGCGAGCCGCAGTGGCTCGCCGACCAGGGCTTCGCGGTGGTCGTCGCGGACGGCCGCGGCACCCCTGGGCGCGGCCCCGCGTTCGAGCGGGCGATCTACGGCGACTTCTGCGACGTCGTCCTGGAAGACCAGATCACGGCGCTGACCGCCGCCGCCGAGAAGTTCCCGCTGGACCTGGAGCGGGTCGCGATCCGCGGCTGGTCGTTCGGCGGCTTCCTTTCAGCCCTGGCCGTCCTGCGCCGCCCGGACGTCTTCCACGCCGCCATCGCCGGCGCCCCCGTCACCGACTGGCGCCTCTACGACACCCACTACACCGAACGCTACCTGGGTGACCCCGAAGAGGACCCCGACGTCTACGTCACCAACTCGCTGATCGCCGACGCCCCCCGCCTGGAACGCCCCCTCATGATCATCCACGGTCTGGCGGACGACAACGTGGTCGCGGCCCACACCCTCCGCCTCTCCTCGGCCCTCCTGGCCGCCGGCCGCCCCCACACGGTCCTCCCCCTCTCCGGCGTCACCCACATGACCCCCCAAGAGGTAGTAGCCGAAAACCTCCTCCACCTCCAGGTCTCCTTCCTCAAGGACGCCCTCTCCTAAATCCCCAAAAGGGCCCGCTCCATTGAGAGCGGGCCCTTTCATATTAATTCTGGACAACTCACACATAGCACTTAGGTAATATTCCAGTCGTACCAGAAAAACAAATATCCATTCCCCCAAATCCCCCACCAAGGTCACGGCGTCTCACTAGCCTCCGATCATGCCCACTCCGCTTCACGAGGCACTACACCGCGTCTTCCGACAGGACATGGACATGGTCGTCCGTGCACTCCGGCAGATCTACGGCGAAAACCTCCCCACCCCGAAACGCATCTCGATCGTCGACAGCGACCTCACCGAGACCAATCCCATCGAACGGACTATGGACACCATCTTCCTGGTCGAATGGGACGGATCGGCTGAATTCTTCGTCTTGGAGGCCCAGCGCCGACCCGACGCCGACAAACACGTGACCTGGCCGTACGCGATCGCTTATCTGGCCCTCAAATACGGCATCCCGGCCCGCGTCATCGTGATCTGCGCCGACGTCAGAACCTCCGACTGGGCCAGGGGCCCCTTCCACACGGGCCCCGCCGACCGCCCCTCCCAGACCACCTACCCCTACGTCCTCGGCCCCGACAACACTCCCGCCATCACCTGCCCGACCAAGGCCGCCGAAGACGTCCTCCTGACCGTCTTCTCAGCCCTCACCCACTGCCTCACCGACACCGCCCCCCAAATCCTCGACGCCCTCGAATCGGCTTTGGGTACCATCGAGGTGGAGACCGCACGAGTCCTAGCCGACTTCGTCCTGGTCGGCCTGCCCGACGGCCCGGCCCAGACCTACTGGAGATCACGCATGGCCCTGCCGACCCACCTCTTCAAATCCGCCTACGCCCAGGAGCTCCGCGCCGAGGGTGAGATCCGCGGTGAAGCCCGAGGCGAAGCCCGCGGACGGGCCCAGGGCGAGGCCCGAACGATCATCCGGATCCTCGACGCCCGCCACATCCCGCTCTCCGACCAGGCGCGGAACCGCATCCTGTCCTGCACCGACCTCGCCAAACTCGACACCTGGGCCGACCGCGCCCTCGAAGCCGAGACCATCGAAGCCGTCCTCGAAGACTGACCCTTCGCCGAACGCACAGTCCGACCACCGCAGCACCCGCTGCCGCTCGGACCAAGCCTCGGCCCGGCCGTCACCATCACCGACGGCCGGGCGTCTGTTTTCGGGCTGCTGTTGGGACGGTCAGGGGCGGGTGTCCACGGAGTCGGTGGTGCCAACGGCCAGGAACATCTCGTAGGAGATGACGCTGGGAATGGGGACGTTGAGTTTACCTGCGGAGACAGTCAGGAGCTGCTCGATGCCGAGGAGGGAGCCGGACCGCTCGTCGAAGATCAGCGTGTGGCGGGTCGGGAGGCCGGAGTGGGCGGACTCGACGCTGAAAGCCAGACCGGTGCGGCCGGCCCGGTCGGTGACACGGCCCGAGTAGACGAGGCCGCGGACGTCCTTGAGGGAACGGAGGACAGCGGCCCGGAGTCGCGGACGGATCGGGCCAACCCGGTAGAGATCGCCCACGGCGACGAGGCGTTCCGTTCCGTCGCCCGGATGGCCGACGGCGAGTTGGCGTTTGAGCGCCTTCGGGTCGGTGGAGAGCTTCGCGATGTCGAACATCCGGGACATGTACGGGTCGGTGCCGGGGCCGCCGCGCTCGTCTTCCGTCTTGTCGAGGCGGTCGATGAGCCGCCAGGAACCGTCGGACGCCCACCAGCGTTCCGTCGAACGCTCCTGGATCCGCGAGGTGACCTGGCGGCCGTCCACCCTGGTCCAGAGCGCCCAGCCCCTGGCCTTGAGGTAGCTGTACTTGCGGTCGCCGATCAGATCGGGCGCCTTGGCGGTGTTGGCGGCGATCCGTTCCAGGATCGGTTGCGGCTTCTCGCTGCCCGCCCCCACATACCTGAGCAGCGGCGGTGTCGCCGCGAACCCCTGCTGCGCTCCGGAATCGAGCGCCGTCAACCCGGCCGCGCCCACAGCCGCCGCGACCGCCCCGGCGGCGGCCAGCCG
>NZ_BAAGZI010000179.1:0-11048 GCF_054778695.1 Actinocorallia lasiicapitis | reverse complement strand
TCGCCAAGGCCGCGGGCCTGCTGCGCCGCTCGGGGTTCGCCGCGGCCGTGGTCTGCGAGGACGGCCCGGCCCGCGATCTGGTCCGCAGCCAGCAGCCGGCGGGAGGACGCCGCTGGACCCCCGGCGGCGAGGTCGCGCTCTTCGTCCGCCAAGGCCACTGTCCTTAGAGGTTCAGCTCAGGTCGCCGACCGAGCTGCGCAGGGTGCGCAGGGCCAGGGTGAGGGCGGCGGCCTGGTCCTGGGTGAGGTCGGGCAGGGCGAAGTCGGCGTCGTGGAGGGCCGTGGTGGCGTCCTCGATGGTCCGGCGGCCGCGGTCGGTGATCTGGGCCAGGACGACGCGCCGGTCGTCGGGGGAGGGGGAGCGCGTGACCAGCCCGTTGCGCTCCAGCCGGGTGATCACATTGGTGACCGAGGCGGGCGAGACCATGAGGCGCTGGCCCATCTTGCCCATGGGGAGTTCGCCGGTGCGGGTGAACGCGAGCAGCCTGAGCGCCTCGAACGCGGCGAAGGTCAGGCCGTGCGGCTTGAGGATCGCCTCGATCCGGCTGAGCAGGAGCTGCTGGACGCGCATCACCGACGTCACGGCCGCCATGTGGTCGGCGTGGTCGGGCCAGCGGTCCTGCCACTGGCGGTAGGCCTCGGCGAGCGGGTCGAACGTCACGGGCTCACCGTAGCGGTGCTTGACGGGGACACTCCACGAGAAATACTTTAAAGGCTAAATATTGGACTTCAAAGTATCGCGGGAGAGATCCGATGGAACTGCACAAGCCGGTCCACCCGGTGCGGTTCGTGACGGCGGCCGCGCTGTTCGACGGCCATGACGCCGCGATCAACATCATGCGCCGCATCCTGCAGTCCCAGGGCGCCGAGGTGATCCATCTCGGCCATGACCGCTCGGTCCGCGAGGTCGTCGCCGCCGTGATCGAGGAGGACGCCCAGGGCGTCGCGGTCAGCTCCTACCAGGGCGGCCACGTCGAGTACTTCGAGTATCTGGCGCAGGCCCTGGCCGAGGCGGGCGCGGGCGAGGTGAAGATCTTCGGCGGGGGTGGCGGCGTGATCGTCCCCGAGGAGATCGCGCGGCTGGCCGCCGCCGGGGTGCGGATCTTCTCGCCCGAGGACGGCCAGCGGCTCGGCCTGCCCGGCATGATCAACGAGCTGGTCGCCTCCTGCGACACCGATCTGAGCGCCGCGCCGGCCGCGCAGGACGCCGTCCTGTCGGGCGACCGGCACGCGCTCGCCCGCACCTTCACCTGCCTCCAGGCGGGCCGCCCCCTCGACGGCGCGCTGGCGACCGGCCGCCGCGTCCCCGTCCTGGGCATCACCGGCACGGGCGGCTCCGGCAAGTCCTCGCTGACCGACGAGCTGGTCCGCCGGCTCCGGGTCGACCAGCAGGACAAGCTCCGCGTCACGGTCCTCGCCGTCGACCCGACCAGGCGGCGCGGCGGCGGCGCGCTGCTCGGCGACCGGATCCGGATGAACTCCCTGGACGGCGACCGCGTCTTCTTCCGCTCCCTGGCCACCCGCGGCTCCCGTGAACTGCCCGGCAACATCGACGCGATCGTCGCCGCCGCCAAGGCCGTCTCCGATCTGGTGATCCTGGAGACCCCCGGCATCGGCCAGGGCGACGCCGCGATCGTCCCGCTCGTCGACGTGTCCCTGTATGTCATGACCCCGGAGTTCGGGGCGGCCTCCCAGCTCGAGAAGATCGACATGCTGGACTTCGCGGACGTCGTCGCGATCAACAAGTTCGAGCGGCGCGGCGCGGCCGACGCCCTGCGCGACGTGGCACGGCAGCTCATCCGCAACCGGGAGGCGTTCGGCGCGCGGCCCGAGGAGATGCCGGTCTTCGGCACCAGCGCCGCGACCTTCAACGACGACGGCGTCACCGCGCTCTACCAGCATCTCACCGGGCTGCTCGCCGAGCACGGGCTCGAGCTGGAGGCGGGCGCGCTGCCGAAGGTCGAGGTCCGCTCCTCGACGAGGACCGCGCAGATCGTCCCGCCGGCGAGGGTCCGCTATCTCGCGGAGATCGCCGACACCGTCCGCGGCTACCACGCCGACACCGAACGGGCCGCCGCCGCCGCCCGCAGGCTCCAGCATCTGACGACCGCGCAGACCGAGCTCGGCGGGGGAGTGGAGCGGCTGGACGCCCTGGTCGAGGCGGCGCGCGAGGCCGTCCCCGCGCCCGACGCCGCGCTCCTGGCGAGCTGGCCCGCCACCGTCGCCGCCTACTCCGGCGACGAGCAGGTCATCGTGGTCCGCGACCGGGAACTGCGCACCCCGCTGACCCGGGAGTCCCTGTCGGGCAACCGGATCCGCCGGGTGTCGCTGCCGCGCCTCTCCGACCACGGCGAACTGCTCCGCTTCCTGCGCGCCGAGAACCTGCCAGGCCGCTTCCCGTTCACCGCCGGGGTCTTCCCGTTCAAACGCGACGGCGAGGACCCGGCCCGGATGTTCGCCGGTGAAGGCGACCCGTTCCGCACCAACCGCCGGTTCAAGCTGCTGTCCGCCGACGCCCCCGCCACCCGCCTGTCGACCGCGTTCGACTCCGTGACCCTCTACGGCCGCGACCCCGACGAACGCCCCGACGTCTACGGCAAGGTCGGCACCTCGGGTGTCTCGGTCGCCACTCTGGACGACATGAAGGCGCTCTACGACGGCTTCGACCTGGTCTCGCCCACCACCTCGGTCTCCATGACGATCAACGGGCCCGCCCCGACGATCCTGGCGTTCTTCCTCAACACCGCGATCGACCAGGGCGTCACGGCGTTCCAGGAGGAGCACGGCCGTGCGCCGTCCGCCGAGGAGGCCGCCGGGATCCGCGCCCGCACCCTCCAGACGGTGCGCGGCACCGTCCAGGCCGACATCCTCAAGGAGGACCAGGGCCAGAACACCTGCATCTTCTCCACCGAGTTCTCGCTGCGGATGATGGGCGACATCCAGGAGTGGTTCACCGAGCACGGGGTCCGGAACTTCTACTCGGTGTCGATCTCCGGCTACCACATCGCCGAGGCCGGGGCGAATCCGATCAGCCAGCTCGCCTTCACCCTCGCCAACGGCTTCACCTATGTGGAGGCGTATCTGGCGCGCGGCATGAGCGTCGACGACTTCGCGCCCAACCTGTCGTTCTTCTTCTCCAACGGGATGGACCCGGAGTACACCGTCCTCGGCCGGGTCGCCCGGCGGATCTGGGCGGTGGCCCTGCGCGACAAGTACGGCGCGAACGAACGCTCCCAGAAGCTGAAGTACCACATCCAGACCTCGGGCCGCTCGCTGCACGCCCAGGAGATGGACTTCAACGACATCCGCACCACCCTCCAGGCGCTGACCGCGCTGTACGACAACTGCAACAGCCTCCACACCAACGCCTACGACGAGGCCGTCACCACGCCGACCGAGGAGTCCGTGCGGCGCGCCCTGGCCATCCAGATGATCATCAATCGGGAGTGGGGGCTGTCGATGAACGAGAACCCGCTCCAGGGCGCGTACGTCATCGACGAGCTGACCGACCTGGTCGAGGAGGCCGTGCTGGCCGAGTTCGAGCGGCTCAGCGAGCGCGGCGGAGTGCTCGGCGCGATGGAGACCGGCTACCAGCGCGGCCGGATCCAGGACGAGTCGATGCTGTACGAGCAGCGCAAACACGACGGAACCCTGCCGATCATCGGGGTGAACACCTTCCGCAGCCCCCACGACGACGCCGGGCACGGGCCCGTCGAACTGGCCCGCGCGACCGAGCGGGAGAAGCGCTCCCAGCTCGACCGGGTCCGCGGCTTCCAGGAACGCCACCGGGGCGAGGCGGAACGCGAACTGGCCGCCCTGAAGGACGTCGTCCATCAGGGCGGCAACGCCTTCGCCGCGCTGATGGACGCGGCCCGGGTCTGCTCGCTCCAGCAGATCACCGAGGCGTTCTTCGAAGTGGGCGGGCAGTACCGCCGCAACATCTGATGCGGGTCGTCTCGCTCGTCCCGTCACTGACCGAGAGCCTGGCCGGGACGGGCACGCTGGTCGGCGTCACCGACTGGTGCACCCATCCGCCCGGGCTCCGGGCGGAGCGGGTGGGCGGCACCAAGAACCCCGATCTGGAGCGGATCGTCGCGCTCCGGCCGGAACTGGTCGTCGCCAACCAGGAGGAGAACCGGCCAGAGGACCTCCAGGCGCTGCGCGACGCGGGGGTCGAGGTGCTGCTGACCGTCGTCACCGGAGTCGACTCGGCCTTCACGGAACTGCACCGGCTGTTCCGCGACGGCCTGGGCCTGCCCGCGCCCGCCTGGCTCGGCGCGGCCGAACGGGCGTGGGCGTTCGACCCGCCCGAGCCCGCGCGGACGGCCGTCGTCCCGATCTGGCGGCGGCCCTGGATGGTGGTCGGGTACGGTACTTTCACCGGCGACGTCCTGCGCAGGCTCGGCGTCCGCAACCACTACGACGGCCACGCCGAGCGCTACCCGAAGATCCCGCTCGCCGAGCTGAACGCGGCCGCGCCCGAGCTTGTGGTGCTTCCTGACGAGCCATACCGGTTCACCGAGGATGACGGGCCGGAGGCGTTCTCCGGCCTAGAGTGTCGGCTGGTGAACGGTCGCTACCTGACCTGGTACGGGCCGTCCATGGTCGACGCCCCGGCCCACCTGCGGGCCGCTCTGTTCTAGGGAGGCCGAAATGCCCTTCACACTCGCCATCGGCACGGTCAAGGGCCTGTTCCTGGCCCGCTCGGACGACCGCCGCACCTGGGAGGTCAGCGGGCCGCATCTGCCGCTGTCGGAGATCTACAGCTTCGCGTTCGACCGCGGCCGGATGCTCGCGGGCGCCAGCAACCCCATCTACGGTCCCGGTCTCGCGATCAGCGACGACGGCGGCGCGACCTGGCGGGAGCGGGAGTCGTCCTCGATCGCCTTCCCCGCCGACACCGGCGCCTCGCTGGAGCGGATCTGGCAGCTCACCGTCGGCCCGACCGGGCGGATCTACGCGGGCACCCAGCCGTCCGCCCTGTTCACCTCCGACGACGACGGCGCGACCTTCGAGCTGAACCGCCCGCTCTGGGACCACCCGCACCGGCCCGAGTGGGGCGAGGGCTTCGGCGGCCAGGCCGTCCACACGCTGCTCCCGCACCCCGGCGACCCGCGGAGCGTGCTGGTCGCCATGTCGACCGGCGGCGTCTACCGGACGGCCGACGGCGGCGCGACCTGGACGCCGGGCAACACCGGGATCGAGGTGGTCTTCCAGCCCGAACGGTTCCCCGAGTTCGGCCAGTGCGTCCACAAGGTGGCCCGCGACCCGGCCGACCCCGACCGGCTCTACCTGCAGAACCACTGCGGCGTCTACCGCAGCGACGACGGCGGCACGACCTGGAAGTCGATCGCCGACGGGCTGCCCGGCGACTTCGGCTTCGTCATGGTCGCCCATCCCCGGCGCGGCGGGACCATCTACACCTTCCCCATCAACGGCGACGAAGGCGGGCGCTACCCGGTCGGGCACCGCTGCCGCGTCTACCGGTCCACCGACGCGGGCTCCACCTGGCAGCCGCTCACCGACGGCCTGCCCGACGAGCCGTTCTACCCGTCGGTGCTGCGCGACGCCATGTGCGTGGACGACGGCGACCCGGCCGGCGTGTACTTCGGCACCCGGTCGGGCGAGGTGTTCGCCAGCCCCGACGAAGGCGACTCCTGGGTGACGGTCGCCGCCCATCTGCCGGACGTCACCTGCGTGCGGGCGGTCGCGGAATGAGCGTGACGGTCGTCGTGCCGAGCGCCCTGCGGGCCGAGGCCGAGGGCGCCGCGCGGCTGACGCTGGAA
Source organism: Actinocorallia lasiicapitis (assembly GCF_054778695.1). Classification (NCBI taxonomy): domain Bacteria; kingdom Bacillati; phylum Actinomycetota; class Actinomycetes; order Streptosporangiales; family Thermomonosporaceae; genus Actinocorallia; species Actinocorallia lasiicapitis. Next base: position 5,263 of record NZ_BAAGZI010000179.1, on the reverse strand, counting down.
CGCTCGGGCACGGTCGGCGACGTCCTGGCCGAGATCGGGGAACGCTGGCCCCGGCTGGCCCGGCGGATCCGGACGGACCAGGGCGAACTCCGCCGGTTCATCAACCTGTACGTCGACGGCGAGGACTGCCGGGCCGCGGGCCGGGAGAGCGCGAAGGTGCCCGACGGGGCCGAGGTCGTGATCCTGCCGAGCGTGGCGGGCGGCTAGCGGCGCGACGGTTCCGATTCTGTCAGTGGCTCCTGATGGAATGGGCTCACAGTCGCGCCGACATGGGGGAGCCCGCTCGTGGAACAGAACATCGTGATCAGGGGAGCCAGGGAGAACAACCTCAAGGACGTCTCCCTGGACATCCCCAAGGACAAGGTCGTGGTGTTCACCGGGCCGTCCGGCTCCGGCAAGTCCTCGATCGTGTTCGACACCGTGGCGCGCGAGTCGCAGCGCCAGCTCAACGACACCTACCCGCCGTTCGTGCGCCGGTTCATGACCAAACACGAACGGCCGCACGCCGACGCGATCGAGAACATCTCGCCCGCGATCGTCGTCGACCAGAAGCAGATCGGCGCCAACTCCCGCTCCACCGTCGGCACCATGACCGACATCCATCCGCTGCTGCGCGTGCTGTTCTCCCGGATCGCGGCGCCCAACGCCGGATCGCAGGGGTACTACTCCTTCAACCTGCCGATGGGCATGTGCATGGAGTGCGAGGGCATCGGCCGCACCGTCCGCGCCGACCACGATCGGCTCCTCGATTTCGAGGGCAGCCTCAACGACGGCGCGTTCCGGCTGAGCCTGCTGGCGCCGGCCTTCTACACGGCGTCGGGGCTGTTCGACAACGACAAGCCGCTGAAGGACTACACCGAGACCGAGCTGCGGCTGCTGACCAGGGGCGATCCCGACAAGAAGATCAAGTTCAAGTGGGTGACGCCCGACGGCACCGTCAACGTCAACTACGAGGGCGTCTTCGACCGGTTCAACCGGCTCTACCTGAACCGCGATCTGTCCTCGCACAGCGCGCGGACCAGGGAGGCCGTCGAACCGTACATCGTCGAGGGGCCCTGCCCGTCGTGTGAGGGGCAGCGGCTCAATGAGGCGGTGCGGGCGTCGCGGATCGGCGGGCACAACATCGCCGACTACTGCGCGATGGAGGCGTCCGAGCTGGTCGAGGTGCTGCGCGGCATCGACGACCCGGTCGGCGGGCCGCTCGCCGCCGCCGCGGCCGACGCGCTCCAGCGGATCGTCGACATCGGCCTGCCCTACCTCAGCCTCGACCGCGAGACCGGCACCCTGTCCGGCGGCGAAGGCCAGCGGCTCAAGATGGTCCGGCATCTCGGCTCCAGCCTGACGGGGCTCACCTACATCTTCGACGAGCCGAGCGTCGGGCTCCACCCGCGCGACGTCCACCGGCTCAACGACCTGCTGGCCGGGCTGCGCGACAAGGGCAACACGGTCCTCGTCGTCGAACACGACCCCGACGTGATCGCGGTCGCCGACCACATCGTCGACATGGGGCCGCACGCCGGATCGCACGGGGGCGAGCTGGTCTTCGAGGGCAGTGTCGCCGATCTGGCGCAGGCCGACACCCTGACCGGGCGGTACCTCAAGCGCGGCACCACGGTGAAGCGGAACCCGCGCACCGCCACCGGCGCGTTCGAGGTGAAGGGCGCGGCCCTGCACAACCTCAAGAACATCGACGTCAGCATCCCGGCGGGCATCCTCACCTGCTTCACCGGGGTCGCCGGTTCGGGCAAGTCGACTTTGGTGTCGGAGGTGTTCGCCGTCCAGCATCCCGAGGCGATCGTGGTCGACCAGAAGGCCGTGACGGCCAACTCGCGCTCCACCCCGGCCAGCCACATCGGGATCTTCGACCCGATCCGCCAGCTCTTCGCCAAGGCCACCGGCGAGAAGCCCGGGATGTTCTCGTTCAACTCGGCCGGGGCCTGCACGGCCTGCCAGGGACGCGGCACCGTCACCGTCGAGCTGGCGTTCATGGATCCGATCACCACGGTCTGCGAGACATGCGAGGGACGGCGGTTCGCGCCCGAGGTGATGGAGCTGCGGCTCCGCGGAAAGTCGATCATCGACGTGCTCGCGCTGACGGCGGAGGACGCCGCCGACTTCTTCACAGAGAAGAAGATCCAGACTTCGCTGGCGGCCATCGCCGAGGTCGGGCTGGGCTATCTGACTCTCGGCCAGCCGATGTCGACCCTGTCGGGCGGCGAGCTCCAGCGGCTGAAGCTGGCGGGGGAGCTGCACAAGTCCGGCAGCGTCTACATCCTGGACGAGCCGACCACGGGCCTGCACATGTCGGACGTCGACACCCTGCTCGGGCTGATGGACCGGCTGGTCGACGCGGGCAACTCGCTGCTCGTCATCGAGCACAACCTCGATGTGATCGCCCACGCCGACTGGATCATCGACCTGGGGCCGGATGGCGGCAAGCACGGCGGCGAGATCGTCTTCGAGGGCACCCCCGAGCAGCTCCTGGGCTCCGCCGGCTCGCTGACCGCCGAATATCTCCGTAAGGTCGCCGGCTGATCGGTGGCAAGATCGGGGGATGCTCATTGTCTCCGAGGAGAAGATCGAACACACCGAGATCACCGCCGGTCTGTTCCACCTGCGTCCGCCTCGTGTCACCGAGGCGGCGCATCTGCTCGAACTCCGCGACGACCGCGACGTCGCGGTCTACACCCCGCGCCTCAACAAGGTCGCCGATCTCGAGGGCGCCCGGCTGATGTGCGAGAAGTTCGCCGACTGGACGGGCAAGGCGACCTTCTCGATCCTCGACGCGACCACCGAGGACTACCTCGGCCATGTCATGGTCTTCGGGATCGACCGCGAGGACCAGGTCGCGGAGGTCGGCTACCGGGTCATGCCGGCGGCCCGCGGGCGCGGCGCGGCGACCGCGGCGGTCCGCGCCATCACCAACTGGTCGTTCGCGGTCCTCGAAGTGCACCGCATCCGGCTGCTGCACGCCACCGACAACCCGGCCTCCTGCCGTGTCGCCGAGAAATCCGGCTACCTCCATGAGGGCACCCTGCGCTCCTCGTTCGTCGCCGGCGACGGCCTGCGCCACAGCGAGCACCTCCACGCCCGTCTCGCCACCGACCCCGCCCCCTGACCGGGCGGGGTGGACGCCGAACGGGCGGGCTCGCGGTGCGAGCCCGCCCGGGGCGGTAGGGACGAGGCGGCCCGGATCAGGCGGCCCGGATCAGGCGGCTTGGATCAGGCGGGGTGCGGGCCGAACAGGTCGGTCAGCCAGGTGTCCCAGGTGAGCTGCTCGTCGCGCGGGGTGAAGAGCTGGTGGCCCAGGACGACGGCGTTGCCGCGGTCGGCGCCGGAGTGGATGAACCGGTACAGGCCGTCGGGCGTGCGGACCCCCAGGTTGACCGGGAGGTTGCTGTAGAACACCTCGCCGGGCTGGCCCGTCGGGAGCAGCACCGGGTCGCCGACCGACGGGTTCCCGTTGGTGGACAGGGCCGTGGTGATGACCTTCCAGGCAGTCTCGGGGTCGGCGGCGTCCGGCAGGACGGCGGTGACGATCGACGACGGCGCCAGGCTCGGGAAGTAGCGCAGGTACTCGGCGAGGGTCGCGGAGTAGATCGCGGAACCGACCTTCAGCGCCTCGAACTCGGTCTCCCAGTCGTCGCCCAGCATCCCGCTGTGCACCATCCGCAGGACGGTCGTGCCGCCCTTCTGCGCCTCGATGAGGTACTCGAACGCCATGAACCGCCCGTCAGCGGCGGTCTCGGAGCGGGTGGCGAGCCGTTCGTTCGGCTCGTACGCGGTGATGGTGGCGTGCTCGGTGTGGCCGAGCATCGTCAGGTCGGCCGGCCCGCCCACCTCGGCGCCGAGCTCGGTGCGGCCCATGAACCAGGCGTCGACACCGGGACCGGTCGCGATGGCCTGCCACACCTGTTCCGGTGTGGCGTGAAGGGTGAGTTCCTGGCGGAGCTCGAACGGGTGTGTCATCCCTGCGTCTCCTTGATGCTCGGGTGGACGGCGACGACGACGCGGTGATCACGTCCGCCCTCGGCCGACTCGTCGTGGTATTTGCTGACCAGCCGCGCGACGGCCCCCGCCAGTTCCTCGGCGAAGGCGGCGCGGTCGGCGGCGGACGCGAACCTGATCTCGCCGTCCATCGCGAACGTGGCCACGCGCTTCTTGGCCTTGGCCGCCCCCATGATCAGGGCGCCGACGTCGCGGACCGTCCGGGCGGCGACGGCGAGCAGCCAGCTCGCCGACAGCGCGTCGGGTGACCTCTCCGGATCGGGCTGCACGGCGGCCAGCGCCGTCGGGGAGATCACGTAGGACGCGGCCGTCGCGCGCATGATGCGCTCGTGGACGTTGCCCTTGCGCCGCTCCTCGACCAGCTCGACCAGCCCGTGCGCCTCCAGGGTCTTCAGGTGGTAGTTGACCTTCTGGCGCGCCAGCCCGACCTTGGCGGCGAGCATCGTGGCCGAGCCCGGCTCGGTCAGCTCAGCCAGCAGGCGGGACCGCATGGGGTCCAGGGAGACCTCGGCGGCTGCCGGGTCCTCGATCACCGCGACTTCTTGCATGTCTCCAGGGAATCACCGAAAAATTGATTTGTCAAAGATGAGTTTCTTTATCGGCGCTACACTCCGACCATGCAGGATACGGAGCTGGACCGGCTCGCCCGGGGCAAGTATTTGCTCGTGACCACGTTCCGCAAGGACGGCCGTGCGGTGCCCACTCCGGTCTGGGTGATCAGGGACGGCGACGCCCTCGGCGTCTGGACCGTCGCGGACTCCGGCAAGGTCAAACGGATCCGGAACAACCCCGAGGTCAGGATCGGCCCCTGCGATCTGCGCGGCAACCCGACTGGTGAGGACTTCCCGGCCGTCGCGGTGTTCTGCACGCCTGAGCAGACGGTGTCCTACCGGAAGCTGCTGCGCCGCAAGTACGGCCTGCTCGGCGCGCTCACCCTGCTGGGCAGCCGGCTGCGCCGCGGCGACTCCGGCACCGTCGGCATCCGGATCACCCCGGAGGGGACCGACGCCGCTTGAGCGGACCCTCCAGCAGCAGCTCCCGGGGTCGTGCAGACTGACCAGGTCAGGCTACGCAACGGAATGTCGCGTGATTGGATGATCAGTCCGTAAGGGCGATCGGGGAGCGGTATGCGATTGAGGACCGGACGGCTCGGCAGGGGACTGGCGGCGCTGGCGGTGGTCGTGAGCGGCGTCGCCGCCTGCTCCGACGACGGCCCCGGCACCGCTCCCGGGACGTCCGCGCCGCCCCCGCCGCC
>NZ_BAAGZI010000178.1:0-11072 GCF_054778695.1 Actinocorallia lasiicapitis | reverse complement strand
CTGTGCGCCGTCGCGGCCGTCGCCATCGCCGCCGACCTCCCCCGCGGGGGCACCGCCCCGCGGACCGGCGAACTCACCGTCTTCAACGCCGAGCGAAGCTGCCAGGACCGCACCGACCGGGACCCGCGCTGCAGCCTGGGCCTCGCGATCGACCCGACCCGCCCCTACACCCCCGACAACGTGGTAGCGACCCGCGTCTGGCACGGCGACACCCTCACCGCCGAATGCCAGCTGCCCTACGGCCTCCCCATCATCGACGAGTCCGGCCTCCGCTCCACCCGCTGGTTCTGGATCCGCCTCCCCACCGCCGCGGCGCCCCCGACCGCCTGGCTTCCCGCAGTCCGCACCAGGAACCACCCCCCGCTCCCCACCTGCCCACCCCCCTGACGCACCCGGCGTCCCGCGGATACGGGAGACTGTCCCGATGCGGACGCTCATGGTCATCGGTATCGGCGCGGGGGATCCCGATCAGATCACCGTGCAGGCGGTGAAGGCCCTCCAACGGGTCGACGTGTTCTTCGTGCTCGACAAGGGCGAGGTCAAGGGGGAGCTCGTCGAGCTGCGGGCGGAGATCCTGCGCCGCCACGCGGGGACGCGCGGCCACCGGGTGGTGCACGGCCAGGACCCCGAACGCGACCGGTCGACCCCGGCCTACGCCGAGGCCGTCCACGACTGGCGGCGGCGCAGGGCGGACGTGTTCGCCGAGATGATCGAACGTGAGCTCGGCCCCGACGAGACGGGCGCGTTCCTGGTGTGGGGCGACCCGAGCCTGTACGACAGCACCCTGCCGATCCTGGAGGACGTCCTGGCCAGGCCCGGTTTCTCCGCCGAGGTCGAGGTGATCCCCGGCGTCAGCAGCGTCTCGGCGCTGGCCGCCCGGCACCGCACCGCCCTCAACCGGGTGGGCCGCCCGTTCGAGGTCACCACCGGCCGCCGCCTGGCCGAGCGCTGGCCCGACGGCGTCGACGACGTGGTCGTCATGCTCGACGCCCACAACACCTTCGCCTCCCTGACCGAACCCGACGTCGAGATCTTCTGGGGCGCCTACCTCGGTATGCCCGACGAGATCCTCATCTCAGGACCCCTCCCCGAAGTCGCCGACCGCATCATCGCCGCCCGCTCCGAAGCCAGAGCCCGCAAAGGCTGGATCATGGACACCTACCTCCTCCGCCGAAGCTGACAGATCCACATCCAGGTGCTTATGATGTCCGCGATGAAGAACAACTCCTCGTATGGAACGGGGGAATCGTCCGCGCAAGGTGAGTGCTGATGGCACCCTTCTTCGCGAACATTCCGGCCCATCTGCTGATGTGGCAGCGCGTGCGCGAGTACGCCGTGCCACCGTCCATGATCGAGACCGCGACCGCACGGCGTGCGGTCGGCGACTGGGCGGGGGCCTGCGCCTCCGCTCGGATCGACATCGATTTCGATCTGCGCGCCGTGCGCGACCGCCACGGCACCGAGTTCGTCACCCGCCTCAGAGCGGATCTGCGTCGGCTGGCACCGGATCTGCTGCGCTGGCACATGCCCCGCATCGCTCCCGGCGGGCGGCTCCGACCCGGCCTGACCCTTTCCCTCAGCCGTTATGGCAGATCCGGCACCACACCGGTGCAGTTGGTGGTGCGAACCCCGCCGGCTTGGGCGGACGCCGGTCAACGCATGTCCCTGGCCCTCTGGGACGAGCGCGGCGACGGCGCACCGAGACACCATCCGCACCCGCATCCCGCCCGGCGTTTCCGGCTCGACCTGCACCCGCACCTGTGGGACTCCAGCCGGTGCGGCGAACTGGCGGCGCGGTGCGGCGCGTTCCCGGCATCCCCCGACCACCCGCTCGCCTGGCGGCAAGGGCAGGTCCGGTCCGATCCCTCCGACGTCAACGAGCACGCGTGGGCGTCGGCGCGGTGGGCCGCGGAGGCCGAACTGTTGCTGGGGGCGGAGGGCGACTCCAGCGGAGTCTTCACCGTGCGGCTCGGCGCACGTGACCTCAGGGCGTTCGAACTCGTCGCTCCCGACGGCCACCACGTCCCGGCGTTCCGGCCGCTTCGAGAGGCGCTGCCGCCCCAGGTGGTCGTGGCGCTGCCGGTGCTACCGGAAGCGGCGGCCCGGACGCTTCCGGACCTGGCGTTGCTGCGGGCCGGGCTGGTCGCCGCCGATCGGCTGCATCCGCTGGTGGCCGAGGCGTTGTCGGCGTCCGGAGCGGAACCCGCGCCCGGCCCCGAGCCTCGGCCCGGCGACCCCCACACAGTGGAGTGCCGGGGCGACGTCCACCGGATCGCGCTGCTGGACGGGGTGCTGACGGCGGTCGACCACGACCCGGCACAACTGCGCAGAGAAGAACTGCTGGTGGCGCTCGGTGGCCCCGCGCTGCCGTGCCTTCGCGCGATCGACGCGGTGCACCGCGACCCGCAGGCACTGCCCGCCGTCCGGGAACGGCTCGGCCACGGCGACGTCACCGGGGCGCTGGCCGTGGTCGAGGGCCTGCTCGGTCCTGCCGCGGTCCTGCGCGACGGGCCGCTGCGCGCGACGCTGGAGTCGTCCGCGGCACGCCGTCTCGACCACGGGCTCTTCCGCTCCGGGCTGCGCCCCGCACACCCTCCCGTGACGATCCCCGCACGGCGCGGCCGGGCGCGACTCCGTACTAGTCCGGCACGGGCGAACTGACGTCCTGCGCTCTTCCGCACGGCACGGCTCCCGGCCCCGCCGTTCCTTCGACTACCCCAAGGTGATGCCCATGATCTCCCGTGTCCTTCCGCCCACCGACGCACAACTCGTCATCGCTGACGACCTCCTGGCCCTGCTCCGCACCACCGCGACCGAGACACGTCCCGACGAGCAGCTCGAAGCGCTCACTCTGGCCGTGGCAGCCGACCTGCCCGTGCTGCTGTGGGGCGAACCGGGCATCGGCAAGACCGCGGCCCTGACGCAGCTCGCCGCCTCGCTCGACCTACCGCTCACGACCGTGATCGCCAGCGTCCACGAGCCGACGGACTTCTCCGGGCTGCCCATCGTCGGCGACGATCCGGCGACGCGGGGCGTGCCCATGGCACCGCCGCAATGGGCGGTGGACCTCGTACGTGCCGGACGGGGGCTGCTTTTCCTGGACGAACTCTCCACCGCCACTCCGGCCGTCCAGGCCGCGCTGCTCAGGGTCGTCCTGGAGCGGAGGGTCGGCGCGTTGCGACTACCGCCGGCGGTACGGATCGTGGCCGCCGCCAATCCGCGCGCCTCGGCGGCCGACGGCTGGGAGCTGAGCCCGCCGCTGGCCAATCGGTTCGTGCATCTGCACTGGGTCCACGACCGGGACACGGTGGTGCGTGGGCTGGGCGGGGTCTGGCCTCGAGCGCGGCTGCCCGAGCTGGCGCCGGAGAAGCTGCCGGACGCGGTGGCGTACGCCCGGCGAGCGGTCTGCGGATTCCTGCAGGCACGCCCGACACTGATCCACCGGCTGCCGAGCACGGAGACCCGTCGCGGCGGTGCCTGGCCGTCACCCCGGAGCTGGGAGGCGGCGCTGACCCTGCTGGCCTTCGGCACGGCGGCGTCCGTCTCCCGGGAGGTGCTGGCGTCGCTGGTACGGGGCGCGGTGGGGGACGGTCCCGGGCTCGAACTTCTCGCCCATCTGGACCGGATGGACCTGCCGGACCCGGAGACGCTGCTGGCCGATCCCGCCTCCGCCGAGCTGCCGGAGCGGGGAGATCTACGTCAGGCGACCTTGGAGGCGGTCGTGGCCGCGGTGGGCGCACGGCCGCAGCGGGAGCGCTGGGAGGCGGGCTGGGCGGTGCTGGTCAGAGCGCTGGAGACCGGCGCCGCGGATCTGCTGGTCGCCCCGGCGACGGTCCTGGCCTCGCTGCGGCGGGACGACTGGGAGGTGCCGGAGTCGGTGGAACGGCTGGCCGGAGTGATCGGTCTCGCCCGCCGGGCGGATCAGTCGGTACTGCGGGCCACGAGCCGGGCCGGCGCCGAGCGCGCGGCGGGGGTGGGGCGATGACGACGGCATCGCGGTTTCCGATGGCCAGGCCCGCACCGCCGCGCCGGGTGCCGGCCGCCGTTCCGGCCCGCCCGGCCGGCTACGGCGAGCCGTACGGACCGCCAGGACTCCCCCTGGACCTGGAGAAGCTGCTGGCCGCTCGGCTGCACGCGGTCAAGGTCCGTCCCTATCTGGCGAGCGCGCTGTTCGCGCTGCACGTCGTGGCGGACCGTTCGGTCCCGACGATGGCGGTCGACGCGCACTGGCGCTGCTATGTGTCCCCCGGCTTCGTCGCGCGCACCCCGGTGGCGGAGCTCGCAGGCGTCTGGGTGCACGAGGTGTCCCATCTGCTGCGCGACCATCACGGGCGGGGGGAGCGGTACGCGAAAGAGCAGGGGGAGAGCGGGCCTGGCGAGCGGCTGCGGCGGAACATCGCCGCCGACTTCGAGATCAATGACGACATCTACGGTGACGGTCTTCCCCTGCCCGCCGGGGCGGTCCTGCCGTCGATGCTGAGGCTGCCCGACGGGATGCTCATGGAGGAGTACCTGCGGACGAACTCCCTGTCCGGGCTCGCGCCGGACCTGGCCTGGCTGGACTGCGGCAGCGGCGCCGACGGACAGGACCGTCCGTGGGAGCTGGGGCCCGCCGGGGCACACGGTCTGAGCAGGCAGCAGCGGGACGCGGTGCGTTTCCGGGTCGCCGAGGGGATCAAGGGCCGGCCGGGCGACGCGCCGGAGGGCTGGCGCCGCTGGGCGGACGAGGCGTTCCATCCGCCTCAGCCGTGGCGGCAGTTGCTGGGGGCGGCGGTCCGCTCGGCGGCGGGAGCCCCCGGCGCGGGGGAGGATCACAGCTATGGCCGTCCGTCCCGGCGCGCGGCCTCCGTTCCCGGGGTGGTCCTGCCGAGCCTGCGCCGTAGACCGCCCAGGGTCTGCGTGGTGATCGACACGTCCGGATCGGTCAGCGACGCCGAACTGGGCAGCGCACTGCTGGAGGTGGCGGCGATCTCGCGGGCGGTGGGCGGGCGCCGCGACCTGGTATCGGTGATCTCCTGCGACGCGGCGGCCGGCGTCGCCGTCCCCGTCTGCCGAGCCGAGAACCTCGAGCTGATCGGGGGCGGCGGAACGGATCTCCGCTCGGGTTTCGCCCGGGCCCTCCGCTCCCGCCCCCGCCCGGACGTCATCGTCGCCCTGACGGACGGCCAAACACCCTGGCCCACCGCCCAGCCCCCCTGCCGCACTGTGGTCGGCCTCTTCCCCCGCCCGACAAACCCAGTCGACGAGCAGAACCCCTACTATGCCCCCGACACCCCGCCCCCCTGGGCTCGAGTCGTCACGATCAGCTGAGAGACCGAACCATGTCCTTGAAGCCGGCCAATCAGCGTTCGATCACCAGGTCCGTGCGCGCCGCCTCGTAGAAGGCGTCGCGCAGCGGTCCGGTCGTCGCGAACGTCGGTTCCCACTGCTCGTAGTCGGTGCGGCGGCCGTCGGCGAATTTCTGGAGCTCGGCGACCGCGGAGTGCCAGGCCCGTCCGGCGTCGATGGCCTGCTCGGTTCCCAGAAGCAGGACCGATTCCCACACCACTCCCCGTTCCGAGGAGAGCTTTCGGTATTCCGGCAGGCCCTCCTCAAGGTCGATGGGGAAGAACGACTCGGTCGCTCCTCTGGCCGCGGCCAGACGTCCGCACTGGGTGGAGAGCGCTTTGACCGCATGGGCGTAGGTGGCGTACGCGGCCCGGCGTTCGGCGTCCCACCGGATCGCCTGCTGCCGCTTCCATCTCGCGGTCTCGTTCCGGTTGGTGGCCAGGTACGAGGCGAGCGCACCGACGATCACCCCGATGAGCGTCGGCAACTGGTTCCACAGACTGGACAAGATCACCGCCGAAATCAGAAGTCACTCTTGCCGATCAGACGCAACCCCGGCCCCCTCGGTTTCGCTGCCCTACGTGGCGTCCGCCACGCGGAGCGGTTCGGCCGGTTCGACTCAGCCGTGATCCTTCGCCGTGGCGGTGCCGATGATCTGAGGGGTGGCGGGGAAAGGTATCCGGGTGTCGGCGCTGGTGAGGTGGTCGATACGGTCGATGGTGAATCCGGCTCGTTCGATGACGGCCCGGGTGTCGCGGGAGCAGTGGCAGCCGCCACCGAACCAGGGCCAGATCCTCGTGGCGTCGAGCGCCTTCTGGATCCGGCGCCGACCAGCCTGGGAATCCTGGACGTGTTCGAAGAAGCGGAGCTGACCGCCAGGCCTGAGGACGCGCCGAATCTCGGCGAGCGCGGCGCCCTGATCGGGAACGGTGCACAGGACGAGCGAGGCGACGGCGGCGTCACACGAGGCGTCGTCAACCGGAAGGCGATCAGCGAAGCCGTCCACGACCGTGACGGCCACCGGAGCAGCCGCTGCATTACGCTGGGCGATCGACCGCAGATGCGGCTGAGGCTCGACGGCGACGACCTCGCCGACCCCGTCAGGATAATGCGGAAAGTTAAGGCCGTTACCGGCCCCGATCTCAACCACCCGCCCCACCAGCCCGTCCAGCAGAGCCCGCCGGTGAACACCGACCCCCTTCTCCATGAGAAGGCTGGCACGTGCGTAGTAACGGGCGAACAAGGCATGGCTCATGGCGTCCTCACAGCGGCTCGGGACCACCAGTCTGCCTCCAGATCCGGCACCGCGCCGGAACGGTGGTTCGATCCGGGGGCAGGTTCCTGACCCGGGCGCATGGCCACGAGGTGGGTCAGTAGAGGGTCGTGACGATGCATTTCACCGAGTCGGCGCCGTGTTTGGCTTTGGCCATCCAGTACTCGCCCGGGCGGACGAGGGCGCCTACGTAGGAGTTGATATCGGCTGAGACGTTCAGCTCGCCGTAGCTCTTGGTCGGCGGGTCGTCGTCGCCGATGAGCAGGGAGACTCTGTCGGTGCGCCCGCCCACGAAATAGAGGGAGATATAGGAAGGCACCTGAGCCTGGTACACGACGTTGAAGCGAGCGTTGGTCCGCCACGGCGGCAGCCCGTTTCCGGCCATACGGGCAGCCAGCGCCCGCTGAGCGTCATCGAGTTCCTCGGTGCCCTTCCGTAGCCGCGACGCATCGGCGATGGTCAACTCCAGCTCGCGCCGGACTCCCTCAGCCGCGAAGTTCACCAGCGACCGTGTCCGTTCCTCCGGGTCCGCAGCCAGGACCTCCCGCAGTTCTGCGATCCGCTGATCGAGCAGCTCCCGAAGCTCCCGTCCGAGCGCGTCGAGGCGCACGGCCATTCGCTGTTCCAACGCCGCCAGCCGCTCCTGGAGATCGTTCTCATTCACACCGAACACCACCGGATCATGACATCGAGCCCACCAGGTCCGCTACCCGCCAGCCCCGCCGATGGCGCTGGACAGTCAGCTCCGGCCAATCGCCCCGACGGCGTATCGGAGGCCGTTCGTCTCGGAGGGAAGAGCTCGCGTTCCTGTTGGCGGAGACGAGCATCCCGGGCAAGCGGGTGGCCTTAGGCGGACACAGGGGCGAGGTAGCTCTGTCTCCGCCGTCCATTGTTGAGAATTTCTGCTCGGTCTAGGGTCTCTGCGGTCCCCTGTGTCTGCGAACACGGTATCCCGGCCCGTCTGGTGCCGCCGAGGAAGACGTAACCCTGCCGCTCGAGACCCGGCTCCTGCTGACTCCACAGGACTGCACTGTTCGCCACCTAGGTCCATCGGTTAGCGGATGATGCGCCGTCACTCTCGACGACCGGTAGCCGATGATCTTCATTCTTGCCTTGGGGAGCCTTTCTGTAAGGTTCTACCGGGTCTCGAGGTGTCTCCTTTTTGGGCTTTCTAGCCGATCTTCGGGGTGGCTCTTTCAATAATGGTGGAGAAGTCGACGCCCGGGGGCAGGGTGCCGAAGGCGTTGCCCCAGTCGCCACCGAGGCGAGAGGCGCAGAAAGCGTCGGCGACAGCCGGGTGTCCATGCCTGACCAGCAGGGACCCCTGGAGGACCAGGGCCATGCGTTCGACGATGCGGCGGGCGCGGACCTCGATGGTGGACAGGTCGACGAGCGAATCCTTGACCTGGCGGATGGCGGTGTCCAGATGGCCGTCGGCGCCGCTGGCCAATTCGACTTCGTCGAAGAAGGCGGTGACCGTCTCGGGCTCTTTCGCCATGGCGCGCAGGACGTCCAGGGTCGCCACGTTGCCTGAGCCCTCCCAGATGGAGTTGAGGGGGGATTCGCGGAAGAGGCGGGGCATTCCTGAGGATTCTACGTAGCCGTTGCCGCCTAGGCATTCGAGGGCTTCGGCGGTGTGGGAGGGCCAGCGTTTGCAGGTCCAGTATTTGGTGATGGCCAGGGCCAGGCGTTTGAAAGGGGCCTCGGCGCGGTCCGTGGCGCCTGCCAGGCGGAGCATGGTGATGGTGGCGGCCTCCGACTCGACGGCCAGGTCGGCCAGGACGTTGCGCATCAGAGGCTGGTCGATGAGGGGTTTGCCGAAGGCGCTGCGGTGGGCGGCGTGGTGCGCGGCGACGATCAGGCCCTGGCGCATTCCGGCGGCCGCGCCGATGACACAGTCCAGACGGGTCATGTTGACCATTTCGATGATGGTGCGGACGCCGCGGCCCTCGTCGCCGACCCGCCACGCGTGCGCCTGGTCGTACTCGACCTCGGACGACGCGTTCGACTTGTTGCCGAGCTTGTCCTTCAACCGCATCAGGCGCAGCGGGTTCAGTTCGCCGTCCGGCAGGACGCGCGGCACGAGGAAACAGGTCAGGCCGCCCGGCGCCTGCGCGAGCGTCAGGAAAAGGTCGCACATCGGCGCCGAAGTGAACCATTTGTGGCCGACGAGCCGGTACGTCCCGTCGGGTTGCGGTGTCGCGGTGGTGGTGTTGGCGCGGACGTCCGAACCGCCCTGCTTCTCCGTCATCGACATGCCGGCGAGCAGCCCGCGCTTGCCGAGTGGCGCGGCCAGCCCGAAGTCGTAGGTCTCCGACGTCAGCAGCGGCTCGTACACGGCGGCCAGGTCGGGCTGCTGGCGGAGCGCGGGCACGGCCGCGTACGTCATGGAGACGGGGCAGCCGTGCCCGGCGTCCACCCGCCAGCTGTAGAACTTCGCGGCCCGCGCGACGTGCGCGCCCGGCCGCGGATCGGACCACGGACGCCCGTGCAGCCCGTGGCTGACCGCCGTGTCCATCAGGTAGTGCCACGACGGGTGGAACTCGACCACGTCGACCCGGTTGCCGTACCGGTCATGGGTGTGCAGGACGGGCGGGTGCTCGTTGGCGAGCCGCCCGTGCTCCTGCGCCTCCTCGGTGCCGGCCAGCCGGCCGAGCACCCTGACCTCGTCCTCGGCCCAGCCCGCACCCTCCCGGTGCAGCCCTTCGAGCAGGGCGGGATCGTCGGCGACGTCATGTCCGACGAGCGGCGGGACCTGGTTGAAGACCTCGTGCGTCATCCTCGAAATATACCGAACCTGATTCGGAATGGGACCCCCGCGCCGTCGCGCCTCCACGCACGCCCCCGGCCCGTGCCGAGGGCGGCCGTGAAGTCGCGGAGCCGCCCGCTGATCAGGCGGCTGGGGCGCTGGGCGTCACTCGCAGACGACGCCGTCGCCGTCGTTGTCGCGGTACCAGTAGTACTCGGGATCGGTGCCCTGGTAGTACGGCCCGTACCCGTTGGCCTTGGCCTCCTTGCAGGTGTCGAACCGCGGGTCGTTGCCCGGGGCCGGCGGCGGGGTCGGCTTCTTGCCCCACGACACCTGGAGGATCTTGCGGCCGGTCGCGTTGCGGAGCGTCGCGGTGTCGGACGTGTTGTTCCAAATGTACCAGCCGCGGTTCATGTACCGGTGCGTCGCGGTGTTCTTGCCCTTGCCCGTGTGGATCGTGACGCTCTTGTGCGCCTTCAGCTTGAACGCCCCGAACCGGTAGGTGTGCCGGCTCTTGTCGCTGAGCGTCCACCCCTTGAGCTGGACGGCCTTGGCGCCCGTGTTCTTGATCCGGATCCACTCGCGGTTGAGCTGCTTGTTGTCGCGGGTGTCCTTGCCGGGAGCGTCGTACTGGATGGCCGAGAAACGCAGCGGCGTCGCCGCCTGCTGTCCCGCCGCCGCGACGCCCGGAACCCCCAGCATCAGGGCCGCGGCCACCGTACCGATCGCAACAAGTCGCACTTTTCCTCCTAAGTCGCCCGATGGAAGACGCGTCACTCTAGGACGGCCGATGCCGCGCGAACCGCCGTTTCCGGAGAACGTTGCCGTACCGAGGTCGGAACGCCGGGAAGGCGAGGCCGTCGCCGAGGGCGTTCGCGGGGTCGTCCGACCCGGACGCGACCCTTCTGTTGCCTCCGTTTGACCTGGTAGTCGCCTGGGCACGAAGAGTTATCGCAGGCTCGGGGACGGAGGACGGATGGACGGTACGGAACGGTATCCGGACAGGCTCACGCCGGAACGGGTGCGGGCCAAGGTGTTCGGCACGGTTCGGCTGCGCGAGGGCTACGACATGGCGGAGGTCGACGGGTTCCTCCACGAGGTGGAGGAGACCATCGACGGGCTGCTCGGCGAGGTCGCGCGGCTGGCCAGGGCGGGCACGCCCGCGGCCGACGCGGTCCAGCTCATGTCGCTGGCGCAGGAGACCGCCGACAGGGTGGTCGAACGTGCCGAACGGCAGGCCGAACAGATCGTCGCGGACGCGCGGACCCGCGCGGACACCATGGACAGAGAGCTGGCGGGCCGCGCCGCCGCACTGGAACGCGCCGCACAGGACCAGCAGCGGCTGGAACGGATTCACGCGTTCCTGCGCGGTACCGGCGGGGTGGCATCGGCGGGCCTCCACGATCAGCTCGCCCAGCTCCAGACCCTTCTCGACGAGCTGACGGCCTCCCGCCCGCTCGTCCCGGCGCCCGCCGGCCCGGTCCGTGCCGTCTGGCCTCCTGATCCCGGCGCCTGACCTCGTCAGGAGCCCGGCCGCGCGGGGCGGCCGGGGCAGGTTCGGTTCGATGAGGGGTGAGGATGCTTCCGATGGCTTGGGCCGCGGGAATCGCGGTGGTAATGATCGCGGTCGCGACGCTCGCGGGCGCGTGGCTGGGACGGAAGGTGTCGGGGCGTGCGGCGCTCTGGCTGGCGGGCACGTCGGCGATGCTGCTGGCGGCGGCC
>NZ_BAAGZI010000177.1:0-11153 GCF_054778695.1 Actinocorallia lasiicapitis | reverse complement strand
CGCCGCCGCCGACCTCGCCCTGACGGTCGTCCGCGACGGGCCGCTCTACCGGGGGACCGCCGTGCTCCCGCCGGACGTCACCTACGCGCGGGCCCGCCTGCTCGGCCCGCTCCCCTGCTGGCTCACTCCGCCGCGGCAGTGAACGCGAAGACCCCGCCGCCCGGGCTCGGGCGACGGGGTCTCGGTGTGCGTGCGGCTCAGGCCCAGAGCTGGCCTTCGAGCGCCGACTCGGCCTCTTCGAGGGTGCCCTCGTAGGCGCCCGTCGACAGGTACTTCCAGCCGCCGTCGGCGACGACGAAGGCGATGTCGGCCCGCTCCCCCGCCTTGACGGCCTTCTGGCCCATCCCGATGGCCGCGTGCAGGGCGCCGCCGGTGGAGATCCCGGCGAAGATGCCCTCCTGCTCCAGCAGCTCGCGCGTGCGGCGCAGGGCGTCCATCGAGCCGACCGAGTAGCGGGTGGTCAGCACCGAGTCGTCGTACAGCTCGGGGATGAACCCCTCGTCGATGTTGCGCAGCCCGTACACCAGCTCGCCGTAGCGCGGCTCCGCCGCGACGATCTTGATGTCGGGGACGTGCTCGCGCAGATAGCGGCCGGTGCCCATCAGCGTGCCCGTCGTCCCGAGCCCCGCGACGAAATGGGTGATCGTCGGCAGGTCCTGGAGGATCTCGGGCCCGGTGGTCTCGTAGTGGGCGCGGGCGTTCGCCTCGTTGCCGTACTGGTAGAGCATCACCCAGGACGGATTCTCCGCGGCCAGCCCCTTCGCCACCCGGACGGCCTCGTTCGAGCCGCCCGCGGCCGGCGAGGAGATGATCTCCGCACCCCACATCTGGAGGAGCTGACGCCGCTCCGCCGAGGTGTTCTCCGGCATCACACAGATGATCCGGTAGCCCTTGAGCTTGGCCGCCATCGCCAGGGCGATGCCGGTGTTGCCCGAGGTCGGCTCCAGGATCGTGCAGCCGGGGGTGAGCGTGCCGTCCTTCTCCGCCGCCTCGATCATGAACAGAGCGGGACGGTCCTTGATCGAGCCGGTGGGGTTGCGGTCCTCCAGCTTCGCCCAGAGGCGCACTTCAGGGGAGGGCGAAAGCCGGGGCAGCCCGACGAGCGGGGTCCGCCCCAGCGAGTCCAGCAGCGAGTCGTAACGCATGATCTTCTGTTCGCCGGTCGGGGTCAGCCGCCGGCGACGGCCGGCAGCACGGTGACGGTGTCGCCGTCGGCGACGGCCGTGTCGAGCCCGCCGAGGAAGCGGACGTCCTCGTCGTTCAGGTACACGTTGACGAAGCGGCGCAGGCCCTTCTCGTCCACCAGGCGGGCGCGCAGCCCGGGGTGGCGGACCTCCAGGTCGGCGAAGAGCTCACTCAGGTTCGCGCCCTTGCCCTCGACGGCCTTGCTGCCGTCGGTGAGGTTCCGCAGGATCGTCGGGATCCGGACCTCGATAGCCATCGGTTGATCTCCTTCTATGACAAGCGTTAACGGGGGTGCTGAGGCGATGCGTCAACGACAGTCGTAGACGACTTCAGCCCGCGAGTGGCTGAAGAGGAAGCTCTGGACCGGCGGCATGACCCCTACTTTACGAAACGACCAGCACGAGGCGCGAACCGCACCCTCTACAGATAAGCGTCCACGACGCGAACTTCTTCCTCCGTGATCACTCCGTCGACGATCCGGTAGGACCGGAACTCCGCCTGAGCCTCGTCACGCGTGGAAACAAGAACGTAGTGGGCGTTGGGCTCCGAGGCGTAGGTCACATCCGTGCGGGACGGGTAGGCCTCGGTCGCGGTGTGCGAGTGGTAGATCACGACGGGCTCCTCGTCCCGGTCGTCCATCTCCCGCCACACCTTGAGCTGCTCCAGCGAGTCGAACCGGTAGAAGGTCGGGGAACGCTCGGCGTTCTCCATCGCCACGAACCGCTCGGGACGGTCGGAACCCAGCGGTCCGGCGATCACGCCACAGGCCTCGTCGGGGTGGTCGGCGCGGGCGTGCGCCACGATCTGGTCGACGAGCGTCTGGGTGATGGTGAGCATGACGTGCAGTTTATCCGGGTCGTCCGGAGCGGATCAGGTCGGCCGGATCAGTCCGGCTGGATCATTCCCAGCAGGTGGGCGATCCGCTCGGCGGCGGCGCCGGGATCGTCCGCCCGTCCGACGATCATGCCGCCGAAGGAGACGTAGAACTCGCCGTCCACCGCCACCACCGCCCGGACGCTCGGGACGATCGGATTGGCGACGGCCAGGGTGTCGCCCGCGGACTCGGTGGTGAGGCCCAGGGCCTTGAGCCGCGCGGCCAGCTCTTCGAGGTCAGGCATCGGCGATCCGAACGGTGAGGCGGAACATCGTGCCGGTCTCGCCGGACCTGATCTCGACCATGTCGCAGAGCTGGCGGACCAGCCAGAGCCCCGCCCCGCCGGACTTGTCGGGGTCGGGCGGCAGGAAGCCGAGGAACTTGTCCTCGAGCCGGCCGAGCGGGTCGAGGACGTCGCAGATCACGCTGTCTCCGTCGCTCCAGACCAGCAGCGAGCCGTGCCCGCCGCCGTGCCTGATCACATTGGTGGCGACCTCGTTGACGGCCATCACCAGCGGCATACAGGCGCCGAGCCCGAACCCGATGGCGGCCTTGGCGGTGAAGTCGCGCAGGCCGGGCAGCTCGCCGCGCAGGAAGCCGCGGTGGGCGATCCGGCCGGTCTGCGGGAGCAGCGGATGCCGGTTGAGCTCGGTGTAGACGGTCAACGGCGGCTCGTAGTCGAGGTCGTGGTGGGTGCGTTCGGCGATCCGCATCACGTCGGCGGGCACGTGCCGCAGGTCGTAGGCGCAGAGCAGGGAGGTCCTGGTCTCGGCGAGGACCACGTTGAGCAGGGCCTCGTACCGCTTCCACTCGCGGATCTCGGCCGGGGTGCGGCCCGCCCAGAGCGGTTCGGAGACGATCCTGACCCGGCCGCCGCGCTTCCACCAGCGGTCCCGGCCGGAACTGACGGCGGCGGCGATGCTCCGCGGCGGGGTGAGGTACCAGGACGCGTCGTCGTACCACTCCAGCTCGTCCAGGTCGACCAGCTCGTCCATCTCCCGCTGGAGCAGGGCGATCCGGCCGGGCGATCCGATCACCACGAGGGAGTCGCCGACGTCGAGGCCGGCGCGCAGGAAGGTCAGCGCCTCCTCGACGTACTCCTCCTGCGAGCCGTAGAGCAGCGCCTGATGGACCAGAGCGTCCCTGTTCGTCCCCATGAGCACCGGCATCCGTCAGGCCTCTTCCACCACCAGTCCGGGCAGGTCGGACCAGCCCGCGACCCGCAGGAGTTCGGCGACGGGTTCCCGGACGCCGCGCAGCAGGAGCATCCGCTCATATCCGTCCGGGGAGGTGCGGGCCGACAGCATGGTCCGCAGGCCACCCATGTCACAGTAGTCGACCTCGGACAGGTCCAGACAGAGATGTCCGGTTCTGCGGCCGAGGGTGTGCAGCGCGTCCGACAGGGCGGGGAAGGTCGATTCCTCGACGGCTCCGGCGAGCGCCAGCCCCGGCGGGGTGAAGGTCGGGGAGATCCGCAGGACCTCGTCGTCGTACACGTCGTCGATCCTTACCTCGCCTCGGTGGGTGCCCAGCAGGTGCTCCAGCGGCTTGGCCGCGAACCAGCGCCGGTCGTACTGGCAGATCGCCATCGCGTTCACCTCGGACGTGCGGAACACGTCGTCGATCTTCTGCTCGAACTCGGCGAACCGGTCGGTGCCGGGCCAGCCGCGCAGCGAGAAGGTCTCCTCGCCGGTGACCCTGACGCCCGCGTAGCCCTGGACGAGCGCCAGTTCGATCTCGGTGGCGAACAGGCCGATGATCTCGTCGGGGTCGAATCTGCCGGTGGCCAGATAGGCCTCCTCGGCGGTGCGGACCACGAACTGGTCCCGGTCCATCGCGCCGGCCAGGTCGAGCCCTGCGGCCTCGGGATCGCGGGTGAGCCAGGCGAGGATCTCGGCGGGGCCGTCGGTGTCGGCCAGGTAGATGATCTTGTGGTCGTGCTTCAGCCCGTCGCGCAGATACGCCACGAGCACCGCCCTGCGCTCATGGTCGTTGTCGTAGGGGAGGCAGAGATGGTCGCCGAAGCCCATCCCGCCCACCGCCACGCGCACATCATGGGGGGTGCTCATACGGGCAAGCTATCAACACGGTCCGGAGCTGGATCCGGACATTCCGTAATGTTCTTGGTGTCCTAATCCGGCCACAGGCAGTGCACGAGGCCGTCCTGGAGCTGGGTCAGCCAGTCGTAGGTGACGAACAGGGCGTAGCGCGGGTCGTCGGGGTCGAGCCGGGCGAAGTCCTCGTGGTTGTCCTCGGTCAGGTCCAGCCGGGTGCCCAGGGCCAGCCGCAGATCGTTGAGCGCGCGCAGCCAGGAGTGGGCCTGGTCGGCGTCCAGCTCGACCGGGCGGTCGAAGTCGAGGGAGTCCAGGACGACCCTGGCGTCCTTCTCCTTGCCCTCTCGGAGCGTGGTCTCGGTGTAGCGGCGGAACTCGCCCGCGGCCTCGTCGTCGCCGTTGTAGCCGTCGGGGAACAGCCGGGCCAGCGCGGGATCGTCCGGCGCGCTGGTGCTCTCGGAGATGCCCAGTTCGGCCAGGCCCGGATCGCCCTTCGGCATCTCGCCCAGCATCTCCTGCAGCTGCTCGAGCAGGTTCTGCAGGACGGCGTTCTCGACCTTCTCCAGCCGCAGGACCACCCCCGCGGGCCCGTTCGGGCGGAATCCGCTCATCAGTCGTCCCGCTTCACCGTCGCCCAAAGACCATACGAATGCAAGACCTCCACATTGCGCTCCATTTCCTCGCGCGTCCCCGAGTCGACCACGGCCCGCCCCTTCTGGTGGACGTCCATCATCAGCTTCTCGGCCTTCTCCCGCGCGAAGCCGAACACCGTCTGGAAGACGTACGTGACGTAGGACATCAGGTTGATCGGGTCGTTCCAGACGATCGTCAGCCACGGCAGGTCCGGGCTGATCTCCTCGCCCGTCTCCGGTCTGTTCAGCTCCACAGGTGCGGTGGTCACCCTACGAACCTACCGGGCGCGGACCGCTGGAACCGCCCCCGTACTCTGGCGGTGTGGACCAGCGAGACGGCACGAGCACGGCACTGCTCACCGATCACTATGAACTGACCATGCTCCAGGCGGCCCTGCGCGACGGGACGGCGGCGCGACGCAGCGTGTTCGAGGTGTTCGCGCGGCGGCTCCCGCAGGGCCGCAGATACGGCGTGGTCGCCGGCACCGGACGCTTCCTGGACGCCCTGGAGCGGTTCCGGTTCGGCCCCGCCGAACTGGACTTCCTGCGGGAGGAGGCGGTCGTCGACGAACCGACCCTCGCCTACCTGGCCGACTACCGGTTCACCGGTGACGTCTGGGGCTACGCCGAGGGCGACTGCTACTTCCCCGAATCGCCGATCCTGCGGGTCGAGGGGAGCTTCGCCGAGGCCGTCATCCTCGAGACCCTGGCGCTGTCGATCTTCAACCACGACTGCGCGGTGGCCGCGGCGGCGTCCCGGATGGCGCACGCCGCCCGCGAGCGGCCGCTAATCGAGATGGGGTCGCGGCGCACCCATGAGCGGGCCGCCGTCGCGTCCGCACGGGCCGCCTACCTGTGCGGCTTCGCCACCAGCTCCAATCTGGAGGCGGGCCGCACCTACGGGGTGCCGACCTCCGGCACTGCGGCCCACGCCTTCACCCTGCTCCACGACGACGAGCGGGCCGCGTTCGCCGCCCAGATCGCCGCGTTCGGCCAGGACACCACCCTGCTCGTCGACACCTACGACGTGGAGCGGGCCATCGCGCTGGCCATCGAGCTCGCGCCCGACCTGCGGGCCATCCGGATCGACAGCGGCGACCTGCGGCTGGTCGCCGAGCAGGCCCGCAAGCAGCTCGACTCGCTCGGCGCCACCGGAACGAAGATCGTGGTCACCGGCGACCTCGACGAGTACGCGATCGCCGCGCTGGCCGTCGCGCCCGTCGACGGGTACGGGGTCGGGACGTCGCTGGTGACCGGGTCGGGCGCGCCGACGGCGTCGATGGTCTACAAGCTGGTCGCCCGTGAGGACGCGGACGGGGCGCTGTCCCCCGTCGCCAAGGCGTCGCCGGGCAAACCCAGCCGGGGCGGACGCAAGCACGCCTACCGGCGGTTCGCCGGGGATCAGGCCGTCGCGGAGGTGGTGTCGCTGTCGGAGGAGTTCGGGGCCGACGACCGGCCGCTGCAGGTCCCGCTCGTGCGCGGCGGGAACGTCGTCGGCGCGGAACCGCTCGAAGCGGCGCGGGACCGGCACCGGCGCTCGCTCGCCGAGCTGCCGCCCGCCGCCCTGCACCTGTCCAAGGGCGATTGCCCCCCCCCCCCGCCCTCCCCACCCTCTTCGCTTGACCGCCGCCACCTGATGGGATGCTGACATGAGCCGAGCACTGATCATCGTGGACGTGCAGAACGACTTCTGTGAGGGCGGTTCGCTGCCCGTGGGCGGCGGTTCCGACGTCGCCGCCGCGATCTCCGCCCATGTCGCGGCGTCGGGCTACGACCATGTGGTCGCGACCCGCGACTTCCATCTCGACCCGGGCGCCCACTTCGCGGCCGAGCCCGACTACGTCACCACTTGGCCGCCGCACTGCGTGATCGGCACCCCCGGCGCCGACTTCCATCCGGCGCTGGCGCTCGGCCCGATCGAGGCGGTGTTCTCCAAGGGCAGGGAGTCGGCCGCCTACAGCGGTTTCGAGGGCTTCCACGACGACGGCACGCCGCTCGCCGAATGGCTGGCCGAGCACGACGTGACGGCCGTCGACGTGGTCGGCATCGCCACCGACCACTGCGTCCGCGCCACGGCCCTGGACGCCGCCCGCGAGGGGCTGGCCACGACCGTCCTGCTCGATCTCACCGCCGGTGTGGCCCCGGCGACCACCGAAGTGGCCCTGGACGATCTGCGCGCCGCCGGAGTGACCCTCAGCGGAGCGCCCGTCCTGCGCTGATCGTCACCGCTCCGTCGGCGGACGGGGCGGTTCGGCGGCGAGCTGGGCGTCCATGGCACCCCGCAGGCCGGTCCCAGCCGCGGACCGAGGCCGGCCGCACCGCGATGACCGGCGGGATCACCTGGGCGGTGGCTGATCAGGACACGCCCAAGGCGCACGCCGCGCACGTGTGACCGCTCCCCGCGCAGAACCCCGCCGTCCGACCGGCGGGGTTCTGCCGTGGCGCCGGTCAGGTGCGGCGCAGAGCCCATTCGCGGATCTTGTCGATCCTGGCCTGGATGTCCTTGGCGGAGGCCTGCGGGACGGCGGGGCCGCCGCAGGAGGCGCGCAGCTCCGTGTGGACGACGCCGTGCGGCTTGCCCGTGCGGTGGCTCCACGCGCCGACCAGACCGTTGAGCTCCTGGCGGAGCGCCTGCAGATCCTCGGCGGCGGTCTTCTCCTGCCGCTCCGGCGCGGCGGACGGCCCGCGTTTGCGCTGGGCGGCGAGCTGGTTGGCCTGGTGCTGGCGGAGCAGCGCCGTCACCTGCTCGGGCTCCAGCAGGCCGGGGATGCCGAGGAAGTCCTCCTCCTCGGCGCTGCCCGGGGCCGCCTGGAGGCCGAACTCGCCGCCGTCGTACAGCACCCGGTCGAAGGTGGCGCTGGCCTCCATGGTCTCGAACGGCAGCTCCTCCGACAGGTCGGCACCGTCCTTGGCCCGGTTGGCCTGCTCCAGGGCGTCGTCGTCGAGGCCGTCCTGCTCGCGGGTCTTGCGGTCCAGGACGTGGTCGCGCTCGGTCTCCATCTCCGAGGCGTGACCCATCAGGGTCGGCACCGAAGGCAGGAACACCGACGCGGTCTCGCCGCGCTTGCGGGCGCGCACGAACCGGCCGATCGCCTGGGCGAAGAAGAGCGGCGTGGCCGTGGACGTCGCGTAGACGCCGACGGCGAGCCGCGGGATGTCGACGCCCTCGGAGACCATCCGGACCGCGCACAGCCAGCGGTCCTCCGACTCGCCGAACTGCTTGATCTTCTTGCTGGCGTTCGGGTCGTCGGACAGGACGATGGTCGCGCCCTGCCCGGTGATCGAACGGATCATCTTGGCGTAGGCGCGCGCCGCCTCGTGGTCGGTGGCGATCACCATCGCGCCGGCGTCCGGCATCCCCTTGCGGACCTCGGTGAGCCGTTTGTCGGCCGCCTCGATGACCTGGCGGATCCAGTCGCCCTTCGGATCGAGCGCGGCACGCCACGCCTGGGAGGTCTGGTCCTGGGTGAGGGGCTGGCCGAGAGTCGCGGCGATCTCGTCGCCCGCCCGGGTGCGCCAGCGCATCTCCCCCGCGTACGCCATGAACATGACGGGCCGCACCACACCGTCGGCCAGCGCGGGACCGTAGCCGTAGGTGTAGTCGGAGCGGCTGCGGCGGATGCCGTCGGGCCCCTCCTCGTACTCGACGAACGGGATCGGGTTGATGTCGGTGCGGAACGGGGTGCCCGACAGCGCGAGCCGCTTGGTGGCGGGCTCGAACGCCTCACGTACGGCGTCGCCCCAGGACAGGCCGTCGCCCGCGTGGTGCACCTCGTCCATGATGATCAGGGTCTTGCGGGCCTCGGTGCGGTTGCGGTGCAGCGCCGGCCTGGCCGCGACGGTGGCGTAGGTGACCGCGACACCGTGGAAGTCCGGTGCGGTCTTCCCCATCGCGTTGGTGAACTCGGGATCGATCTTGATCCCGACGCGGGCGGCGGATTCGGCCCACTGCCGTTTGAGGTGCTCGGTCGGGCAGACCACGGTGATCCCCTGGATCGCGCGGCGGTCGAGCAGCTCACGGGCGAGCCGGAGCGCGAAGGTGGTCTTGCCGGCGCCGGGCGTGGCGACGGTCAGGAAATCGCGGGGGACCTCCCGGAAGTACAGCTCCAGGGCCTGCTGCTGCCAGGCGCGAAGTGATCCGGCGGTCCCCCACGCGGCCCGCTCGGGATAGGCGGGGGGCAGGTTCGAGGCGGCGAAGGTACTCACGATGGCCCAAGGCTACCGAGCCCCACCGACAGGACATGCCGAGTCGGGACGTGCTCGCCGTCACCCGCACTCTGTGTTAGGCCCCCGAACAGGCGTTCCCCTGCGGCCGTCAGCCGAGCATCCTGTCCTTGCGGCGCGGCCACAGCCCGCCCCACCACAGGACGATCGCACCGGTGATCAGGGAGGCGCCGCCCGTCGCCAGCCGGGCGATCATGATGCTGTCGTCGTTGCCTGTTTTGGGCAGAGTGCGCGGCGGATGGGCCGGGGCCGTCCGGGAAGGAGACTTGGTGGTCTTGCTCGGCGCGGCCTTCGCGCAGTTCGCCTTGTAGCTGTGCGACGCCCTGGCCTTGCCGTCCTGGGTCACCTTGACGACCGTCGCCTTGTCCTCCGTGAGCGTCAGCGCGCTGCTCCGCGACGCCTTGGGGCCGAGCTGGTCGGCGAGGAAGATCGAGCCGCCCCGGACGATCGAATAGCCCTGGGTGGTGGCCGGGTCGTCGTTGACGACCTTGATCGTCACCAGCCGCTTCGGGCAGTCGACCTTGCCGAACGTCACCTTCAACGGCACCAGGCTCGGCTGGGAGCCGGTGGCGACCGGCGGGACCGGCTTGGACGTCGTCGGCTTCGGCGTGGTCGGCTTCGGCGTCGTGGGCTTGGGCGTGGTCGGCTTGGGCGTGGTGGGCCTCGGCGTCGTCGGCTTCGCCGTGGGCGAGGCGGGCGGCGGGCTCGACGGCGTCTTGGTCGGCGGTTTGGAGGTCGCCGGCTTGGACGTCGAAGGCTTCCCCGTGGTCGGTTTCACGGTCGGCTCGTCGGCGGCCTCGGGGCTGGGCCCGCTGCTGACCGGCGACGGCGTGTCCGACGCGTTCGACTGACCGTCCCCCGAAATGAACGCGGGGACGACGAGCATCGCGCCGATCACAAAAAAGATCGCCGCAATGATCACCCTGACCGGCTGCATCCCCACGCCTCCCCAGAGCACCGCTTGATCGTTTCTTTACCCCTCATTGTGACGGTTACGCCCTGGTTCGCGAGGCGCGACGCCGTCCCGCAGCTCGGACGGCGTGTCCATAACCGGCGCGGAGACGGAAGAATGAGCGCCATGGAGGACGAGATCCGCCCCGGGCGGCTCCTGATCGCGACACCGCTGCTGGAAGACGCCAACTTCAAGCGCAGCGTGGTCCTCATCGTCGATCACGGGCCTGAGGAGGGGACCCTCGGCGTCGTCCTCAACCGTCCGACCGAAATCGAGGTCCGGCAGATCCTGCCGGGCTGGGCCGACCTGCTCAGCAGCGCCGAGGCCCACCACGGCGTGGTGTTCCAGGGCGGGCCCGTCGCCCTCGACAGCGCCCTGGCCCTCGCCCATGTGACGGGCGCCGACGATCCGCTCGGGTTCCGCGCCCTGCAGGGCATTCCGGCCGTCTCCCGGGTCGGGCTGGTCGACCTCGACAGCCCTCCGGCGCTGCTCAAGGACGGGATCGACCGGTTCCGGGTGTTCGCGGGCTACTCCGGCTGGAGCGCTGGCCAGCTCCGGTCAGAGATCGAGGAGGGCTCCTGGTACCTCGTGCCGGGCGAGACCTCGGACATCTTCGGCGACGATCCGGCGGGCCTGTGGCCGCGCGTCCTGCGCCGTCAGGGCGGGGACCTCGCCTTCGTGGCCACCTATCCCGAGGATCCATCACTAAACTGAACGGATGAGCACGCCATTCTTCGAACCCGGCGGCACCGGGACCATCCTCAAGCCGGACCAGGACGAGCGCCCCGACCTGTCGCACGGCGACGGTGACCACGAGCGGTTCGCCCACTACGTCAAGAAGGCGAAGATCACTGAGTCGGCGCTGACCGGCACCCCGGTGATCGCGCTGTGCGGCAAGGTCTGGGTCCCCAACCGCGATCCCAAGAAGTTCCCCGTCTGCCCGGAGTGCAAGGAGATCTACGAGGGTCTCGCGCCGGGCGGCGGCAAGAAGGACGACCAGTAGCCGCTCGCGCCTCCGCCGCCGTCCGAACAAGATCATGTAGCCTGACCGCCTCATCGGCCGAGGGTTCGGGGGACGGATGCGGCGGGGCGTTTCGGTCATGCTCTCTTTCACGGCCATCGCGGCGGCCACCCCGTCAGCGGCGGCGCCCGCACCGCCGCTGCCCGCGCCAGGGCTGAACTCGCCGGGGCTGAGCTCGCTGGGACCGAGCTCGCCCGAGCCCGGCGAGGGC
>NZ_BAAGZI010000176.1:0-11189 GCF_054778695.1 Actinocorallia lasiicapitis | reverse complement strand
ACCAAGGTGGCATGCCCCCACCCTCTCAGGTGATTGAACTCCGGAACCCACTCAAGATCTAGGCATGTAGTACTAGGAGCCGTCAGGACTTGCCGTGGTTGACCTCGACGATCGGCAGCCGGTAGGCGGCCGGGGCCGTCGCGGGGACCTGGGGGTTCTTCGGAAGGATCGGCTTGAGCCGGGCGTAGGCCGCGCCCAGGGCGGGGCGCGCGTCGGCCTCGCCGCTGTTCGGCCAGAACGACATGGCGCGTTCGGCCTGCGCGGTGATGGTGAGGGACGGGTTGACGCCCAGGTTCGCGGAGATCGCTGAACCGTCGACGATGTGCAGGCCCTCGTGGCCGTAGACCCGGTGGTAGGGGTCGATGACGCCCGTCGCGGGGGAGTCGCCGATGGTGCAGCCGCCGATGAAGTGGGCCGTCATCGGGATGTCCCACAGGTCGCCCCAGCTACCGCCCGCGATCCCGCCGACCTCCTCGGCCATCATCTTGACGGCCTCGTGCCCGACCGGGATCCAGGTGGGGTTCGGTTCGCCGTGGCCCTGCGCGGCGCGCAGGTCCCAGCCGAACGGGCCCCGCTTGCCGCGCGTGGTGATCGAGTTGTCGGCGGTCTGCATGACCAGCGCGATGACGGTCCGCTCCGACCAGCGGCGCAGGTTCGGCAGCCGCGCCAGGTCCCACGGCCGTTTGACGAGCTCGCCGAGGAACTTCGCCCAGCGGGGCGCGCCGCCGCCGTCGATGAGGATGGTGCGGACCCCGCCCATCAGGTTCGAGCCGTGCCCGTACCGGACGGGTTCGATGTGGGTTTTCTCGTCCGGGTGGAACGAGGAGGTGATCGCGACGCCCTTGGAGTAGTCGGTGGCGTCGGCCTTGAACCGCTCCGCGCCGAGCAGCGCCTCGGAGTTGGTGCGGGTCAGCACGCCGAGCCGGTCGGACAGGCCGGGCAGCGACTTGCGCTTGAGCTTGTGCAGCAGCTTCTGGGTGCCGTAGGTGCCGGCCGCGAACACGACCTGGTTCGCGGTGAGGGTCCGCCGGTTGCGGCCGAGGGCCCCGGTCCGCACGATCGACACCGCGTACCCGCCGCCGTCCAGCGGCTTGACGTCGGTGACGCGCGACAGCGGCATGATCCGCGCCCCGGCCTTCTCGGCGAGGTACAGGTAGTTCTCGGTGAGCATGTTCTTGGCGCCGTGCCGGCAGCCCGTCATGCATTCGCCGCACTGGGTGCAGCCCTTGCGGGCGGGCCCTTCGCCGCCGAAGAACGGGTCGGGCTCGACGGAGCCGCCGTGCTTGCCGAAGAACACCCCGACGGGCGTCAGCCGGAACGTGTCGCCCTTGCCCATCCGGTCGGCGACCTTCTTGATCACCTTGTCGGCGGCCGTCATCGACGGGTTCTGCACGACGCCCAGCATCCGGGTGGCCTGGTCGTAGTAGGGGGCGAGCTCGTCCTGCCAGTCGGTGATGTGCCCCCACTGCCTGTCCTGGAAGAACGGCGCGGGCGGCACGTACAGGGTGTTGGCGTAGTTGAGGGAGCCCCCGCCGACGCCGGCTCCGGCCAGCACGGTGACCATGCTGCCCTTCTTGCCGCGCACCAGATGGATGCGCTGGATGCCGGTCAGCCCGAGCGCGGGCGCCCACACATAGCTGCGCAGCCGCCAGCTCGTCCGGGGGAGGGGGCGGTCGCCCGTCCCCTCGCCGCGGGTGTCCCAGCGGCGGCCGGCCTCGATGACGCCGACCTTGTAGCCCTTTTCGGTCAGTCGGAGCGCGGTGACAGAGCCACCGAAACCCGAGCCGACCACCAGCACGTCGAAATCCACTGCGGCTCCTCAGCACACACGGCGGGGGGGTGGGTGTTACTTGAGGCGGAAGCGCTTCATCGCCTTCAGCGACGAGGTGAGCAGGTCCGCGTACTTCGCATAGGTGATCTGCGCGGGGGGTTCGAGCTCCATGTACTGCTGCGAGGCGATCGTCTGGACCTCGGTGTACTTGAGCAGGCCCTCCGAGCCGTGCCGCCGGCCGACGCCCGACTGCTTCATCCCGCCCATGGGCGCGTCGTGCGACGCCATGGCCGAGCCGTAGCCCTCGTTGATGTTGACGGTGCCGGCCTGGATCCGGGCGGCGACGCGGCGGCCGCGCGCCAGGTTCCTGGTCCACACGGACGCGTTGAGCCCGTAGGGGGTGTCGTTCGACCGTTCGATCGCCTCCTCCTCGGTGGCGAACTTGTACACGGCGACGACCGGGCCGAAGGTCTCCCCGGCGCACAGATCCATGTCGGTCGTGACGTCGGTGAGGATGGTCGGCTCGTAGAACAGCGGGCCGAGGTCGGGCCGCGCCTTGCCGCCGGCGACGACGGTCGCGCCCTTGGCCACGGCCTGGTCGACGTGCGCGGACACGGTCTCGAGCTGGCGCGGGTAGGTGAGGGAGCCCATCTGCTCGTCGAACGTCAGCGACGAACCGAGCTTCATCCCCTTCACCTCGGCCGCGAACTTCGCGACGAAGGCGTCGTAGACGTTCTCGTGGACGAACAGCCGCTCGATGGAGATGCAGAGTTGCCCGGCGTTGGAGAAGCAGGCCCGGACGGCGCCGCGCGCGGCCTTGTCCAGGTCGGCGTCCTCCAGGACGACCATCGGGTTCTTGCCGCCGAGCTCCAGCGAGTAGCCGATCAGCCGGGGCGCGGCCTTCTCGGCGATCAGCCGTCCGGCGCGGGTGGAGCCGGTGAAGGCGATGTAGTCGGCGTTGGCGATGAGCGGGTCGCCGATCTCGGCGGGGTCGCCGAGGACGATCTGCCAGAGGTCGCGCGGCAGCCCGCACTGGATCAGCAGGTCGACGCACCAGAGCACGGACAGCGCGGTCTGGGTGTCGGGCTTGTGCACGACGCCGTTGCCCGCGAGCAGGGCCGGGATCGTGTCGCCGACGCCCATGCTGATCGGGTAGTTCCAGGGCGTGATCATGCCGACGACGCCCTTGGCCTGGCGGTGCTCGTAGGTCTTGGTGGCGATCGGGAAGGCTCCCGCGCGCCGCTTGGGGGCCAGCAGCTTGCCGGCCTTGCGGGCGTAGTAGAGGGGGCCGAGGGTGACGTCCAGGAACTCCTCGAACGCGTGGCGGCGGGCCTTGCCCGTCTCCCACTGGAGGATGTCGAGGATCTCGTCACGGCGGGCCATCAGCTCGTCGACGAAGCGCAGGACGGGCTTGGCGCGGTCGGCGGCGGGCAGCGCGCCCCACGCCTTCTGCGCTGCGCGCGCCTTGGCGTAGGCCGTCTCGACGTCCTTGGCCGAGGAGGTGGGGACGGTGGCGAGCGGCTCGCCGGTGAACGGCGCATTGATCACGGTGCTGCCCCCGTCGGAGACCACCAGGGAGGTGATCTTGCCGACGACAGCGTCGGAGAGGGAGCGGGCAGAAGCCGTCTGGATTGCCATACTCGTCAGCATATGACCACCTGGCCAGGATTGGATACCCACCAGTAACGCATATGGCCACCCGGTCATTGTGAAGTGGCGCACACCTTGGACCGGTCCAGTTTGAAATATTCCGGAACGACCATGCCCGGCCGGTGTATCAGAAAAGGGGGGAAATTCTCAGGGAGGGGAGAAGCACGTGGAGGGAACCAAGATGAGGACGGGACGACAGGAGAAAAGGGAGCAGACCAGAGTGGCCCTACTGGACGCCGCCCAGCGTCTCTGGGCCGAACGCGGCATCCACGGAGCGTCGCTCGACGACGTCGCCGCGGCCGCCGGGCTCACCAAGGGAGCCGTCTACTCCAACTTCACCGGCAAGACCGACCTGCTGCTGGCCCTGCTGGAGCGCTACACCACCAGCGGCGCCGAGTTCTGCGGCGGAGTCCGGCAAGGCGACTGGCTGGAGTACGCCAAGGGCCTCGCCACCGACGAGTCACGGCTGCTCGCCCAGCTCCTGGTCGAGTTCTGGCTGTACGGGATGCGCGACTACGCCGCCGGCTGGCGGGTCGCCGACTGGTACCAGTCGCAGCGCGACGGCCTGGCCGAACAGCTCGACGACGGCGACGACGTGTCGTCCCGCGACAGGGCCACCCTGGCCATGGCGATGGACCTCGGGCTGGCGCTCCAGCACCTGCTCGACCCCGACCGGGTGCCGCCGGAGGTGTACGCGAGCGGAATGCGCATGGTCCTCGGCCGCCCCGTCCCCGCCTGATCACATAGGTTGGCGGGGTGAGCGAGGCCCTGGTGCTGGTGGTCGATGACGAACGGGCGGTGCGGGACTCCGTCCGCCGGATCCTGGAGTTCGAGGGGTACCGGGTCATCGTGGCCGCCAACGGCAACGACGCGCTCGCCAAGGCGCGGGGGGAACGCCCCGACCTGATCGTCCTGGACGTCATGCTGCCGGGGCCCGACGGGGTCTCGGTCTGCCGCATCCTGCGCGACGAGGACAACGACGTGCCCGTCCTCATGCTGACGGCGCGCGAAGCCGTCGCCGAGCGGATCGCGGGGCTCGACTCCGGCGCCGACGACTACCTCACCAAACCGTTCTCGCTCGAGGAACTGCTGGCCAGGGTGCGCGCCGTGCTCAGACGGCGCGCACCGGCCCCGCAGCGCGTCGCCTACGCCTGCGCGGGGCTCGTCCTCAACACCGCGACCCGCGAGGCCGCCCGCGACGGCCGTCCGCTCGGCCTGACGGCCACCGAGTTCTCGCTGCTCAGAATGCTGATGTCGCGGCCGGGACAGGTGCTGACCAGGGCCGAGATCCTGAAAGAGGTCTGGTCGCTGGACTTCGAGACCTCCACCAACCTGCTCGACGTGTACGTCATGTACCTGCGGCGCAAGACCGAGGAGGGCGGGCTGCCCCGGCTCGTCCACAACGTCAGAGGCGTGGGGTACGTGCTGCGGCCGGAAGCGCCGTGAGACGGCGTTCGCTGCGGGCCCGGCTGACCCTGCTGGTCGCCGCCGCGGTGGCCGCGGCGATCGCGGCGGCCGCCGTCGCCTGCTGGCTGATGCTCAGCGACCAGCTCCACCGGCAGCTCGACCTGGACCTGGAGCAGCGGCCGTCACGCCCCGGGCTGGTCGCCAGCCTGAATCGGGACTGCCGCCAGCTTCCCGACCCCGAGGACGACCAGGACTACCTGTTCCTGCACCAGGTCGTTCGGGCGGACGGGCTGCGCTGCGTGTCCGGTTCGCAGGGCGTGGCCGTCGCGCCGTCCGACGTCGAACTGGCCAGGGTCGAGGGCGCCGAGCTGCGCGACGGGCTGACCGACTCGGGGGACAGGGTCCGGGTGCTGGTCCGGCACGCGGGCGACGGGCTCGCGTTCTCGGTGGCCCGGCAGACCGACGACATCGACCGGGTGCTGCGCCAGCTCGCCTGGCTGTTCGCGGGCGCCGCGGCCTGCGGGGTGCTGCTGGCCGCGAGCATCGGCCGGCTGATCGCCCGGACGGCCCTCGCCCCCGTCGACGATCTGGTCGAGACCGTCTCGGAGATCGCCAGGACCGAGGACCTGTCGACGCCCGTCCCGGACGGCGGCTCGGAGGAGATCTCCCGGCTGAGCACCGCGTTCAACGCGATGACCGCGGCCCTGGCCAGCTCGCGGGACAGGCAGCGCAGGCTCGTCGCCGACGCGGGCCACGAGCTGCGCACCCCGCTGACCAGCCTGCACGCCAACATCGAACTGCTGCTGCGCAGCGAGGACACCGGCCGCGACCTGCCGTCCGCGGGGCGCAGGGCGCTGCTGTCGGATCTGCGCGAGCAGGTCACCGAGCTGACCGTCCTGACCGGCGACCTGCTCGAACTGGCCAGGCCGTCCCGCCCCGCCGAACGGGACTCCCACGCGCCCGTCCCGCTGCACACGGTCGTCGAGGACGCCGCCCGCAGGGCCCAGCTCCGCGGGACGTCCGTGTTCGACGTCCGGGTGCGCCCCTGGTTCGTGCCGGGCGAGCCGGCGTCGCTGGAGCGGGCCGTGGTCAACCTGCTGGACAACGCCGTGAAGTTCGGGCCAGAAAGCTCCGTGATCACGGTCGAGCTGGACGCGGGCAGGCTGACCATCCGCGACCGCGGCCCCGGGATCCGCGCCGAGGACCTGCCGTTCGTGTTCGACCGGTTCTGGCGTGCGCCCAGCGCCCGCGGCGTGCCGGGCTCGGGCCTCGGGCTGGCGATCGCCGCCCAGGTCGTCCGGGATCTGGGCGGCGAGATCGACCTGTCCGAGCCGGACGGCGGCGGCACCGAGGTGACCGTCCTGCTGCCGGGCAGCCCCGAACGCTAGATCACTCCCACTCGATGGTGCCGGGCGGCTTGGAGGTGATGTCGACGACGACGCGGTTGACCTCGCGGACCTCGTTGGTGATCCGGGTGGAGATCTTCTCCAGGAGGTCGTAGGGGAGGCGCGACCAGTCGGCCGTCATGGCGTCCTCGGAGGAGACGGGGCGCAGCACGACCGGGTGGCCGTAGGTGCGGCCGTCGCCCTGGACGCCCACGGAGCGCACGTCGGCCAGGAGGACGACCGGGAACTGCCAGACGTCGCGGTCGAGGCCGGCCTTGGTCAGCTCCTCGCGGGCGATCGCGTCGGCTTCGCGCAGCAGGTCGAGACGTTCGCGGTCGACCGCGCCGATGATCCGGATGCCCAGGCCGGGCCCCGGGAACGGCTGGCGCCAGACGATCTCGGCGGGCAGGCCGAGCTGCTCGCCCAGCGCCCGGACCTCGTCCTTGAACAGGGTGCGCAGCGGCTCGATCAGCCCGAACTGCAGATCGTCGGGGAGCCCGCCCACGTTGTGGTGCGACTTGATGTTGGCGGTGCCGGTGCCGCCGCCCGACTCCACGACGTCCGGGTAGAGGGTGCCCTGGACCAGGAACTCGACATCGCCGTCCGCGGAGATCTCGCGGGCCGCCGCCTCGAAGACCCGGATGAACTCCCGGCCGATGATCTTGCGCTTCTCCTCGGGGTCGGTGACGCCCGCGAGCGCGGACAGGAACCGCTCCTGCGCGTCCACGACCTTCAGGTTGACGCCCGTCGCCGCGACGAAGTCCTTCTCGACCTGCTCGGACTCGCCCTTGCGCATCAGCCCGTGGTCGACGTACACGCAGGTCAGCTTGGACCCGATGGCCCGCTGCACCAGCGCCGCAGCTACCGCCGAGTCGACGCCGCCGGACAGCCCGCAGATCGCGCGCTTGTCGCCGACCTGGGCGCGGACGGCCTCGATCGACTCCTCCGCGATGTTGACCATGGTCCAGTTGCTGCGGACCCCGGCCAGCTCCAGGAACCGGCGCATCAGCTTCTGCCCGTGCTCGGTGTGGAGCACCTCGGGGTGGAACTGGACGCCGTAGAAGCCCGCCTCGGGGTTCTCGAACGCCGCGATCGGGGTGACGCTGGTGGTGGCCGTCACGGTGAAGCCTTCGGGCGCCTGGCTGGCGTAGGTGCCGTGCGACATCCACACCTGCTGTTCGACGGGCAGCCCGTCGAACAGGGAGCCGCCGCTGACGGCGAGGGGGGTGCGGCCGTACTCGGCGACGTCGGTGCGTTCCACGACGCCGCCCAGGGTCTGGGCCATGACCTGGAAGCCGTAGCAGATGCCGAACACCGGCACCCCGGCCTCGAACAGGCCCTCGGGCGCGGCGGGCGCGCCCGGCTCGTAGACCGAGGCGGGACCCCCCGACAGGATGATCGCCTTCGGGTTCTTCGCCATCATCTCGGCGACCGGCATGGTCGACGGGACGATCTCGCTGAACACCTGGCACTCGCGGACCCGCCGGGCGATCAGCTGCGCGTACTGCGCGCCGAAGTCAACGACGAGAACAGTGTCGAACGACTGTTCGGTCACGGAATAGACCCCTAAGGAGGAGGACACGGAGTAGCCACAGTCTAAGGGGCATCTACGTTCCGTGAGCGCAGGGGGAAAACCGCAGAGGGAAGCCGCAGGGGGAAGCCCCGGGGCGCCGGGGGTTCGGACACCCCGTCCATGCCGAAGGTTGCCCGTACCGCCCTGCAACCTCATGTTCTTTGTGTACTGTCGGAACCCGCCCCGCCCCCGTCACCCCTCGAGGAGCCCTGTCTTGTTGCGTCCAGGGAAGTACGCCGCGCTCGGCCTCGCCGTGGTCGCGGCGGCGTCGGTTTCGCAGGCGGCCAGACCTGCGGGCGCACGGACGGCGGCCCCCGCCGCCAAGGCGGCCTGCACGGGCGACGCCCTCGCCCATGAGCTCTCGGACGCAGGGCTCTCGGACGCACGGGTCCGGTCGGGCGCGCGCGCCAAGGAGCCGATGGCGCCGGTGACGCCGCGGAAGGCTGCCGAGATCGAGCGGACGCTCCGCAAGGCCACCGCGGGCGGGATGCTGGCGCGGGCCGCTAACGATGAGTGGATCGACATCCCCGTCTGGTTCCACGTGATCAAGAACGGCAGGAAGGGCGATGTGTCCAAGGCCGCGCTGCAGAAGCAGCTCGATGTCCTGGACTCGACCTACCGCGGCAAGCGCGGCGGCGCCGGAGTCCGGGTGAACTTCTGGCTGAAGGGCATCACCAGGACCGAGAACAAGGGCTGGTTCACCAACCCCCGCAGGTACGCGCCGACCTTCACCAAGAAGCTGCACAAGGGCGGCAAGGGCACCCTGAACTTCTACACCGCCGACCTCGGCAACGAGCTGCTCGGCTGGGCGACCTGGCCGTGGGACTACACCAAGCGCCCCAAAGAGGACGGCGTGATCATCCACTTCGGCAGCATGCCCGGAGGGAAGATCGCCAACTACAACCTCGGTTTCACCGGGGCACACGAGACGGGCCACTGGCTCGGGCTCTACCACACGTTCGGCCGGAACTACCCCGACCAGGACGGCTGCGAGGCCGGCGACCTGGTCTCCGACACCCCGGACGAGCTGGAGCCCGCCAGCGGCTGCCCCGTCGTCGCCGACACGTGCGCGGCGCCGGGCACCGACCCGATCCACAACTACATGGACTACGCCTACGACGACTGCATGACCGAGTTCACCGAGGGTCAGGGCATCCGTATCCACAACGTGTGGAAGCAGTGGCGCGTCTACCACTGACTTGCTGCCGGCCCCAGACCCGGCCTCGGCCGGTTCGGTGGGCAGGCCGGTTCAGCGGGAGCGGTAGGCGGCCATCAGCTCGTTGGCATCGCGTTCCGGCAGGGGCTTCACCGCCTCTCTGATCGTGACGCCCGACACCGTGTCGATCCGGTCGGCGACCCACTCCCGCACCCAGCCGGGCCGTTTCTTGGCCACCTCGCGGAGCGTCCAGCCGAGCGCCTTGCGCAGGAAGAACTCCTTCTCGCCGATCATCAGCTCGCCGTAGGCGGAGATCCGCGCCAGATCGGGATCGCCGTCCCGCACCCCGGGCAGCAGCGCGAGCAGCGCCGAACGCCGGATCCAGAACTCCTCGTCCTCGGCCCACCGGTCGAGCGGGGCGTGGTCGTCGTAGAGCAGCTCCCCGACGACCTTGACGGCCAGGGCGTCCACGTAGACCCACATCCGGGCGTCCCTGATCAGCCGTTCGGCCACCGCGACGTCGCCGGTCTCCAGCACCTCCGCCCTGGCGATCAGGGCTTCGACGGCCGCCGAGCGCAGCTCGAACACCCCCGACGCCCACAGCTCCTCGACCAGCGCCAGGACCGTGGCCCGGTCGAGCCCGCGGACGGCCAGCCGAGTGATCCGCCGCATCGCCGGGACGGTCACCCCGATGTGCTCCAGCGCGCTCTTCATGTACGCCTTCTCGGCCTCGGCGCGCTCGGCCGTCCCCACGGCCCGGAGCTCCCCCTCGATCCGGTCCGCGATCTCCTCGGCACTGAAGTTCCCGACACTGAAGCCCTCGCTCATCCCCCCAGTGTGACGGGCACCTCGGACAGAATCCGCTCCCACGCCTCGACCTGCGACGAAGGACCGAATCTGCGGGCGTTGCGGCGGGCGGCGTCGCCCATCTGGACGCGCTTCTCCCGGTCGGTGATGACGGTGCGGAGCGCGTCGGTCATCGCCTCGATGTCCCCGTTGGGCACGAGGAGACCGTCCTCGCCGGGCGCGATGATCTCGCCGGGCCCGTACGGGCAGTCGAAGCTGACCGGGACGAGCCCGTGGCTCATCGCCTCGGCGAGCGCGAGCCCGAACCCCTCGTGCCGGGAGCTGAACGCGAACACCGACGCCTTGGCGTACTCGGCGGACAGGTTCCGGGTGTGGCCCATCAGATGGACGTGGTTGTACAGATGCCGTTTGAAGATCAGCTTGCGGAGCTGGGGCTGTTTGGTGCCCGCGCCGAAGATCCGGAGCGTCCAGTCGGGGTGTTCCTCGGCGACCGGCGCGAACGCCTTGATCAGCAGATCGAAACCCTTGATCCGTTCCAGCCGTCCGGCGGCGACGACCATGGTCGCGTCGGGGTCGCGGTCGGGGACGTCGAGGGTGTGCAGGGCGTTGGGGATCGCGGCCACCGGGACGTCCAGGAAGGCGCGGTAGGCGCGCCGGTCGGCCTCGGTGAGGGTGACCACGGCGTCCAGGTGCGGGTACTCGGCGATGATCGCGTCCCGGAGCGGCTCCCTGACCTGGGAGAACGAGGCGTGGACCTGCGCGATCCTGAGCACGCCGGGACGGGTGTGCCGTGCGGCCAGCAGATCGAGCCCCGGCCGGGTGGTGAGCAGGACGTCGGTGTCGAGGGCGCCGAGCGCGGCGCGGATCGCGCCGACGACCTCCTCGGTGTACTCGCCGCCGCGGGTCTCGCCCGCCGGGATCTCGGTGCCGACCCGGCCGCGGTCGGTCCGGTTCCGCCAGTCGACCAGGTAGCGCAGCCGGACCCCGTCGGGCAGCGGGAAGCCCGGCTGGGCCGACTTCCGGATCGCGGCGATCAGTTCGACGTCGTGCCCGGCGGCGGCCATCGCCCCGCACTGGGTCAGCACCGAGCGGATGGTGCCGCCGCGGCCCGCACAGCTCAGCAGCAGGTAGGTGAGTCTCATCGGGCGGCCCTCCGGCAGTGGATCGCGAGATGATCGTCCTCGACATAGACCGGTTTCACCCGGTTCCGCAGGGTCTGCTGTGACGGGTAGACGAAGATCTCCGCCTTGCCCCTGACATCGTCCAGATGCCGGCCCAGACGCAGCTCGGTCCGTCCCGACACCAGGTAGAGATCCCAGCGGGGCCAGGAGCGGCGGAGCCGGGAGATCCGGACGGCGGTCTCGAACCGGCCGCCGGCGGCGACGTCGGCGGGGAAGCTCCTGCGGTGCGGGCCGCGCCGCACCCAGCCGGCCAGCCGCC
>NZ_BAAGZI010000175.1:0-11215 GCF_054778695.1 Actinocorallia lasiicapitis | reverse complement strand
AAGCCGAAGCACGCAGGCGCCATTTCAGACGGCGCCTGCGCCTCCAGGTTATGAAGATCTAGGCATGTAGTACTAGGTGGTCTTCGAGGGCTCGGCGCTTTTCGCGGGTGGTCTTGAGGAGGACCGTCCATTCTTCGGTTTCGCCGTATTCGTCCTCGTGCCACCAGGCGGCGGTGATCGGGCCGGCGACCTGGCCGGAGGCCGCCAGCCTCGCCTTGACCGACGAGCGGACGATCAACAGGGCTTCGGCGCGGGTGGCCGTCGCGGTCGTCACGTTCAGGTAGGCGTTCA
This sequence comes from Actinocorallia lasiicapitis, assembly GCF_054778695.1. Lineage (NCBI taxonomy): Bacteria > Bacillati > Actinomycetota > Actinomycetes > Streptosporangiales > Thermomonosporaceae > Actinocorallia > Actinocorallia lasiicapitis. The sequence continues at coordinate 10,924 of NZ_BAAGZI010000175.1, read as the reverse complement.
TGGGACGACAGTACGCCGCGCCCCGGAGGCGGCGGGCGCGCCAACCTGGCGCCAACCTCGGGACGGGACGATCCGGAGGACGGCCCCGGGAGCCGGGGCCGGGGCTCCGACCGCACGCTGGGGCGGCCGGAGCCCGCCGGGGAGGAGAGGCGATGCTGGAGCGCGTCGGGCTGACGGCGGCCGCCGCCGAGCTGCTGGACCGGCTGGCGAAGATCCACGGCCCGTTGATGTTCCACCAGTCCGGCGGGTGCTGCGACGGGAGCTCCCCCATGTGCTATCCGCGCGGCGAGTTCCTGACCGGGCCGTCGGACGTGCTGCTCGGGACGGTCGGCGATGGCGTCCCGTTCTGGATGAGTTCGGCGCAGTACGCCTACTGGCGGCACACCCATCTGACGGTCGACGTCGTCCCCGGCCGTGGTTCGGGGTTCTCGGTGGAGGCGCCCGACGGCGTCCGCTTCCTGATCAGGTCGCGGCTGTTCACCGACGCCGAGGCGGAGCTGCTGGAGGCCGAACCGCCCCCGCCTACGGGGTGACCGGTGCGCCGAGCCGGCCGAGCAGCGCGGCGGCCAGCGCGGGAAGCCAGCCGAGCGCGATCCCCCACAGCACGCCGAAGAGCGCGCCGAACAGCCCGTAGGTGAGATGGGCGGAGAGGTCGCCGTAGGCGGCCTGCGCGGTGGCGAGCCCGCGCAGCAGTCCCGCGGCCGCCGAGCCGATCATCCACGCCCACCAGGTGGTGGCGATGGACCGCAGCGGTGTGCGCGGCCGCCGGGCGAGCCGCCAGCACACGGTCGCGACCAGCACGAGCGCCGCGACGGACTCGGCCACCGCGTACGACGTCCCGAGCTCCCCGACCCGCGTGAAGTGGAACACCGCGGGCCCGAGCGGCACCCCGACGGCCGGCGGCACCGCCAGGAACCCGACGTTCGTGGTCGCCCACAACGCCACCGGCCCCAGCCCGAACAGCACCGTCAGCACGGCGGTGCTCCCGGCCGCCGCCCCGGTGATCCAGCTAATGCGAGGAATGCTCATGTCCGTGTAAGGTACCCCACACTCAGGAATCTGAGAAGTCTTCACGTTAGGAGCCGGGATGCGCCGGAGCAGCCGTTTCATGGTCACCGGAGTCCTCGGCGCGGCCGTCGCGCTCGGCGCGTTCACCGTGGACGGCTGGGGCACCGACGCCTCACGCGGCACCGCGCCCCGGTTCGTCACCGACGCCCACGGCCGCTCGCTGATCCTGCACGGGCTCAACACCCAGTCCAGCGCCAAGAGCGCCCCCGACGGCATCCCGACCGCCTACGACGAGAAGTTCATCGAGCTCGAACGCAAGGAGCTCGGCTCCAACCTCGTCCGTTTCCTCCTCCAGTGGCGCAACGTCGAACCGCGGCCGGGCGTCTACGACGACGCCTATCTCGACCGGGTCGCCCAGTGGATCCGGTGGTATGAGAAACGCGGCATCATCGTCCTGCTCGACATGCACCAGGACGTGTACGGGCCGGGCGTCAACGGCAACGGCGCCCCGCTCTGGGCTACCCAAAGCGACGGCCTGCCCGCTCCCGCGACCGATCCGTGGGAGCTCGGCTACCTCCAGCCCGGCACGATGCGCGCGTTCGACCACTTCTGGAACACCACCGGCGAGCATCCCGAGCTCCGCGACCACTACGCCCGGATGTGGGGGCATGTGGCGGCCAGGTTCGCCGCCGACGCGAACGTCGTCGGATACGACCTGATGAACGAGCCGTGGGGCGGCAGCCTGCCCGGCGTGCAGTTCGAACGCGGCCCCCTGTCGGACCTGTACCAGCGGACCACCGAGGAGATCCGGAAGACCGACCGGACCAAGTGGGTGTTCGTCGAACCACGCGCCGTCGGCGTCAACTGGGGCCTGGCCTCCGGGCTACGGCCGATCGACGACCCGGCCGGCAAGATCGGCTACGCGCCGCACCTGTACCCGCTCCCCCTCGACCTGGGCAACGCCTACGTCGGCGCGGACAAGGCGTGGACCGACCGGACCCTGAACGCCTGGCGCGACACGATCACCGACACGGCCCGCCGCCAGAACGCCCCGATCATCCTCGGTGAGTACGGTCTCGACGCCGCCAAGCCCGGCGCGCTCGACCTGGTCGACGCCGTCGCCCGGCTGACCGATCAGATGCACGCGGGCCGCGTCTACTGGTCGTCCGACCCCGACCGGCCCGGCAAGCCCGCCTGGAGCCCGTGGTTCTCCGACCACACCCGCACCGAGCTGGGCCGGCGCCTGGCCGTCCCCTATCCGCGTGCCGTCGCGGGCACCCCCGTCACCAACTCCTACGACCCGGCGACGCGCACCCTGACCCTCGTCTACACGGCCGATCCGAAGATCACCGCGCCGACGGAGTTCTGGCTGCCGTCCGACGCGACGGTCACCGGCGGCACGGGCTCGTGGAACCGCGAGACCGGCCTGCTCGAGGTCAGAGCCGGGACGTCCGGAACCCGGACCATCACGGTCGCACTCCGATAGGAAACGTAGGTTTAACGCGTGAGTCGCCTGCTTTAACTCTGTCCGGAGCAGGGTGTCCACCGTGAAGTTCGACTTCTCCACAGTGGACAGCGGCGCGACGGCGTGGGTGCTGGCCAGCACCGCCCTCGTCCTGATCATGACGCCCGGGGTGGCGTTCCTGTACGGCGGCATGGTCCGCGGCAAGAACGTGCTCAGCACCATGATCCAGAGTTATGTGACGATGGCGGTCGTCAGCGTGGTCTGGGTGCTGGTCTCCTACTCCCTGGCGTTCGGCGGCGGCAACCCCATCATCGGCGATCTGCACTTCGCTGGGCTGCTGAACATGGACGAGCAGGTGCCCGGCTTCGCCGGGGAGTCCTCCCAGGTGATCCCGCCGCTGGCGTTCGCGGCCTTCCAGTGCATGTTCGCGATCATCACGCCCGCGCTCATCACGGGTTCGGCCGCCGAACGCTGGCGCTTCGGGGCGTTCATCCCGTTCATGGTGCTCTGGTCGGTGGTCGTGTACGGACCGGTCGCGCACTGGGTCTTCTCCCCCGACGGCTGGCTGTACAAGGCGGGCGCGCTCGACTTCGCCGGCGGGACGGTCGTGCACTGCAACGCGGGCGCGGCCGGGCTCGCGATGGCGATCGTGCTCGGCCGCAGGATCGGCTGGCCGCGCGCCCACATGCCGCCGCACAATGTGCCGTTCATCCTGCTCGGCGTGGCTCTGCTCTGGTTCGGCTGGTTCGGTTTCAACGCCGGTTCCGCGCTCAGGGCCAACAACCTCGCCGCGTACGCGTTCGTCAACACCAACACCGCGGCGGCGGCCGCCCTGCTGACCTGGGTGCTCGTCGAACGGATCAGGTACGGCAAGCCGACCGCGCTCGGCGCGGCGTCCGGAGCCGTCGCCGGCCTGGTGGCGATCACCCCGTGCGCGGGCTATGTGGATCCGCTGGGCTCGCTCGGCGTCGGCGTGCTGGCCGGTCTCGGCTGCGCTCTGGTCGTCCCGCTGAAGAACCGGCTGCAGATCGACGACTCCCTGGACGTCTGCGGGCTGCACCTGACCGGCGGGCTGATCGGCTCGCTGGCGCTGGGCCTGTTCGCCACCAAGGAGGCCAACCCCGACGGCGTCAACGGCCTGCTTCACGGCGGCGGCGCCCATCAGCTGGTGCTCCAGGCGGCGGCCGTCGGCGCGGTGACGTTCTACTCGTTCTTCGTCACCTACTTCCTCGCGTTGATCCTCGATTTCCTGCCCGCACGGCGGAATCGGGTGTCCGCGCAGGACGAGGCGGTGGGTCTCGACTTCTCGCTGCACGGCGAGACGGCGTATGGCCACGAAGGAACAGTTCGGTAAAGATGCCCAAATAGTGGGTTACACCTATTTTCAACAGTCATACGTACCACCATGCTCCTGAAGTGGACCCCTAACGACCTAGGAGCAACCCCAGTGGCAACCCCCACAGCACGCCGCCTGATCACGGCGGCGAGCCTGCCGTTGGCGATGGCCGCGACCATGGCAGGTCTCCCCGGCACCGCCCAGGCCCTGTCCACGGACGTCGTCATCTCCGCGGTTTACGGCGGCGGAGGCAACTCCGGTGCGGCCTTCAAGAACGACTTCATCGAGCTGGCCAACACCAGTGACAACCCCGTCGACGTGTCCGGCTGGAGCGTCCAGTACGCGTCCGCCGCCGGCGCCGTCTTCTCCATGACCAACCTGACCGGCAGCATCCCGGCGCACGGCCGCTACCTGATCCAGCAGGCCGCGGGCGCGGGCGGCACGCTCGCCCTGCCCACCCCCGACGCCGTCGGCACCATCCCGATGTCGGGCACCTCGGGCGTGGTCGCGCTGGTCACCGCGCAGATCCCCCTGGTCGGCTGCGGCATCTCGTGCGCGGTCGCGCCGAACGTCAAGGACCTCGTCGGCTACGGCGCGACCGCCAACGTCGAGACGACCGCGGCACCCGCGCTCACCAACACCACGGCCGACGCCCGCAGCGGCGCCCTCGTCGACACCGACAACAACGCCGCCGACTTCTCCAGCGGCGTCCCGAAGGCCACCAACTCGGCCGGCACCACCGTCGCCGCGGGCGACAACCCCGGCGGCGGCGGCGACCCGACCCCCGGCAGCGTCCGCATCCACGACATCCAGGGCTCCGGCCGGATCTCGCCGATCGTCGGGCAGAGCGTCACCAACGTCCCCGGCATCGTCACCGCCGTCCGGGTGACGGGCAACTCGCGCGGCTACTGGCTGCAGGACCCCACCGCCGACGCCGACCCGCTCACCTCCGAAGGCATCTTCGTGTACACCGGCACCACCACCCCGACTGTCGCGATCGGCGACTCGGTCGTGGTCACCGGACGCGTCACCGAGTACCGTCCCGCGGCCGGCGCGCAGAGCCTCACCGAGCTCGGCGGCCCCATCAACACCATCAAGGTGAGCGGCGGCAACGCGCTGCCCGCGGCCGTCCCGGTAGCGCTGCCCGACACCTTCACCAAGACCGGCGCGCTCGAGGCGCAGCCGCTCGAGCCCGGCTCGTACACGCTCGACTGGCTCGAAGTGCACGAGGGGATGCGGGTCACGCTCACGACCCCGACCCGGCTGATCAGCCCGTCCAACGACTACGACGAGCTGTGGGTCACCACCAAGCCCGACCAGAACCCGACCCCGCGCGGCGGCTCCGTCTACAAGGGCTACGACGACTCCAACAGCGGCCGGCTGATGATCCTGTCGCTGGTCGGCGCGCCCGCCGCCAACGTCGGCGACGAGCTGGCCGCCGGCACCGTCGGCCCGCTCGACTACCAGTCCTACGGCGGCTACGTCGTCCAGGCGACGGCCCTCGGCGCGATCACCGACAAGGGCCTCAAGCGCCAGAAGGTGGTGCCGGCCAAGAAGAAGAACGACCTGTCGGTCGCGACCTACAACGTGGAGAACCTCGCCGCCACCAACCCGGCGTCGAAGTTCCAGCGGCTCGGCCAGGCCGTCGTCACCAACCTCGGCTCCCCCGACATCCTCGCCCTCGAGGAGATCCAGGACAACAACGGCGCCACCAGCAACGGTGTCGTCGCCGCCGACCAGACCATGGCCAAGTTCGTCCAGGCCATCCAGGCCGCGGGCGGCCCCGCCTACGACTGGCGCTCCATCGACCCCGTCGACGGCGCCGACGGCGGCGAGCCCGGCGGCAACATCCGCCAGGTGTTCCTGTTCAACCCCGAGCGCGTGACCTTCGTCGACCGGGCCGGCGGCACCGCCACCACGTCCGTCGAGGTCGTCCGGGAGCGTCCGACCAGCAACCAGGTGTCCCTGTCGGTGTCGCCTGGCCGGATCAACCCGACCAGCACCGCGTGGTCGTCCAGCCGCAAGCCGCTCGTCGGCGAGTTCCTGTTCGACGGCGACAAGCAGCTCTTCGTGGTCGCGAACCACTTCAACTCCAAGGGCGGCGACTACCCGCTGACCGCGGCCGTCCAGCCGCCGGTCCGCTCCTCTGAGGTGCAGCGCACCCAGCAGGCCGCCGAGGTCAACACGTTCGTCAAGGATCTCGCCGACAAGAGCGCGGGCCGTGCCCGGGTCGTCGTCCTCGGTGACATCAACGACTACCAGTTCAGCCCGGCCGTCCAGACCCTGACGTCCAACGGGACCGTGCTCAAGGCCCTGATCGAGACCCTGCCCGAGAACGAGCGCTACAGCTACGTGTTCGACGGCAACTCCCAGGTCCTGGACCACATCCTGATCAGCCCGGCGATCAAGGGCTACAGCTACGGCGTCGTCCACATCAACGCCGAGTTCTCCGACCAGGCCAGCGACCACGACCCGCAGGTCCTCCGGATCCTCACCGGCTGCGACGTCACCCCGCTCCCGACCCGCTGCCTCCCCGGCAGCCCGGTCGTCGACATCCCCTAACACCCCCCATCACCCAACGAAGGCGCTCACCTCCGGGTGAGCGCCTTCTCGCGTCGCGGGACAGTAAGGCGAACCCCACCCCTGGCAACCGAAGGATGGATACACTCAAGTTTGAGGGTATCGAGTCTGAGTGTTCCAACCTTGGGGGTCTTGTGGATGGGTTCGTCGGCAGGCAGCGAGAGCTCGGCCTACTGAACGGGATGCTGACCCGGGTCGGCCAGGGCGGGCGAGCCGGACGTCCGGGGCGAGCCCTGCTGATGCGGGGCCGTCGACGCGTCGGGAAATCCCGGCTCGTCGAGGAGTTCGTGGAGCGATCCGAGGTTCCGCACGCCTTCTTCACCGCCTCCGCGCAGCCGTCCCTCGCCGTCGACCTCAGGCTGTTCGGCGAGGCCGTCCGGATGTCGGGCCTGCCCGCCGCCGAACTCTTCCCCGACCAGGCACCGCAGAGCTGGGATGCCGCGCTTCGGCTGCTGGCATCCGGACTCCCCGAGGACCGCCCGAGCGTCGTGGTGATCGACGAGATGCCTTATCTGATCGCCAACGACCCCGGGTTCGAGGGAACACTGCAGAAAATCTTCGACCGGGAGCTGTCCCGCAAGCCCGTCCTGCTGATCTGCGTCGGCTCCGATCTGGCGATGATGGAGGCGCTCAACGACTACGGCAGGCCCTTCCACCAGCGCGCCACCGAGATGATCGTCCCCCCGCTCAACCCGGCCGACTCCGCCGAGATGCTCGCCCTGCCCCCGGGGGAGGCCTTCGACGCGCATCTGATCACCGGGGGCCTGCCCCTGATCCTCGACGAGTGGCCTCGTCGCACGAAGGCGGTCGACTATCTCGCCCAAGCCGTCCGGGATCCCACCTCAGCCCTCCTGGTCAGCGGCGAACGCGCTCTGGCCGCCGAGTTCCCACCTGACTCCCAGGCCCGCCAGGTCCTCACCGCGATCGGCTCGGGCGAACGCACCTTCTCGGCCATCGCGCGGGCAGCCGGCGATCTGCCCCAAGCCTCCCTCACTCGGGCACTGAGGCTCCTGACCGACAAGCGCGTCGTGGAGGCCGCACTCCCCCTGTCCACCAAGCCCTCCCGAGAGACCCGCTATTCGATCGCCGACCCGCACCTCCGGTTCTGGCTCGCCTTCCTCGGTCCGCACCTCCCCGAGATCGAACGCGGCCGAGGCGACCTGACGCTCCGCCGCATCATCGGCTCCTGGACGTCGTGGCGCGGCCGCTCCATCGAGCCGGTCATCCGCGAGTCCCTCCGCCGGATGCCCGACTCCCTCCCCGGGGGCACCACGTCGATCGGCGGCTACTGGACCCGCACCAACGACCCGGAGATCGACCTGGTCGGCGCCGACCGCGAACCGATCGCCCAGACGATCACTTTTGTGGGCTCCATCAAATGGAAGGAACGCGGCGAATTCGGCACCCATGACCTCGCCCGCCTCCTCGTCCACCGGTCGCGCCTCCCGGGAGCCACCGACAGGACTCCACTGGTCGCGGTCTCCCGCAACGGCGGCACCGCGCCGGGTGTCCATGCCATCACCCCCGCCGACCTCCTCACGGCCTGGTAGATGCGCGCCAAAGGGCTGCCCGGCACCACCGCGACCGCCGGTCGGGGGGCGGCAAAGGTTCGGCCCTGAGTCGCCCGTTCCCCGGACGGCCCGGGTGGAGCTCTGCTCGGCGGAGGCCATGATCGGGGCGACGTCTGGGGGGACTGTGGTGCAGGGCAGGAAGACAATCGCGCTGGTGGCGGCGTTGGTGGCGGCGGCCGCGGGGTGCGCCGGTGAGGACGTGCGGGCGGCACGCCCGGAGGCGGCGAAGGCCGCGGCGCCCGCGAAACCGGCGGTCCGTCTGATCGGCGACGGCTCCACCGCCGACACCGGGCCGCAGCCGCAGCCGTCCCGGTTCCGCGCCACCCGGCTCAAGCCCGGCGAGACCCCGCCCCAGTTCGTCGTCCTGTCCTGGGACGGTGCGGGCGCGATCGGCGGCCAGATGGCCCGGTTCCGTGCGCTGGCCGCCCGGCACCACGCGTCGATGACCTTCTTCCTGTCGGGCATCTACACCGTCCCGGAGAGCGAACGCCGCCGCTACAAGGGGCCCGGTCACGCACGCGGCGCGTCCGACATCCCGTTCTTCTCGCCCGAGGGCGTCCATGAGACGATCCGCGAAATCGGGCTGGCCTGGCGTGAGGGCCACGAGATCGGCACCCACTTCAACGGCCACTTCTGCGGCAGGACGGGCGTCGCGAGCTGGTCTCCCGCCCAGTGGACGGACGAGATCGAGCAGGCCGTCAAGTTCGTGTCGTCGTGGAAGACCACGACCGGCTTCACCGATCTTCCCCCGCTCCCCTTCGACTACCGCAAGGAACTGATCGGTGCCCGCACTCCCTGCCTGGAGGGACGTTCGGGGCTGCTCCCGGCGGCCCGCGAGCTGGGCTGGCGCTACGACTCCAGCGGCACCGGCACCCAGGTCTGGCCGGCGAAGCAGAAGGGCCTGTGGAACATCCCCCTCCAGTCGATCCCGATGCCGGGCCGCGACTTCGAGGTCCTGTCCATGGACTACAACTTCCTCGCCAACCAGTCCGGCACCGCGCTGAACGCCCCCGCGGGCCGCCACCAGGCGTGGCGCGACCAGACCGAGGAGGCCCTCATCCAGGGTTTCCAGCGCGCCTACTTCGGCAACCGCGCCCCGCTCATCATCGGCAACCACTTCGAGCAGTGGAACGGCGGCATCTACATGGACGCCGTCGAAGCCTTCATGAACCGCGTGGCCCCCCTCACCGACGTCCGCCTCGTCTCCTTCCGCCAGCTCTGCGACTGGCTGGACGCCCAGTCCCCCGCCACCCTCACCCGCCTCCGCACCCTCCAGGTGGGCGAAGAACCCACCCCCGACTGGACCCACTTCCTGACACCTCAAGACAGCTAACGGCCATTCCATACCTTCCGCCACATACGGGTCAGGGGCTGTAGAGCTTGGGGTTGTAGTTGTCGGGGCGGTAGTAGTGCTCGAGGTCGGCCAGGGATTCGGTGACGTTGGGCTGGACGTCCTTGATGAGCTGGGCGTGGGTGGGAAGGGCGTCGGGGGTCCAGGTTTCGGGGGACCAGAGGTCGCTGCGGAGCAGGGCCTTGGCGCAGTGGAAGAAGATCTGGTCGATCTCGACCTCGATGGCGAGGATCGGGCGGTGGCCCTTGACGACCATTTCGGTGAAGTAAGGGGCGTCCCGGACGAGACGGGCGCGGCCGTTGACGCGCAGGGACTCGCGGCGGCCCGGAATCAGGAACAGCAGCCCGACATGCGGGTTGGCCAGGATGTTGAGGTAGCCGTCGGCGCGGCGGTTGCCGGGACGCTCCGGGACCGCCAGCCGACGATCGTCAAGGACCTTGACGAAGCCGGGCGGGTCGCCCTTCGGGGACGCGTCGCAGTTGCCGTCGGCGTCGCTGGTCGAGAGCACCACGAAGGGGGTCAGGGAGATCCACTCGCGGTCCCGCGCATGGAGGGCGACCCGCTCCTTGGCGACCGCACGCGGCATCGGTTCGCCCAGCAGTTCACGTAGCTCTTCCGGGGTGAAGATCTCACTCATGCAACCATCCAACCAGAAAGGGACATTTCCACTATTCTGGGTCGACCTTGGCCTGTGACAGGAGTGAGAACATGGCGGACGTCCGGCCCCTCGGCTCGGGTGACCCGAGGACGATCGGTCCGTACGCGGTCACCGGTGTCCTCGGCGAAGGCGGTCAGGGCACCGTCTACCTGGGCCGCATCGACGACCGGGACGTCGCGGTCAAGCTGCTGCACTCGCGGTTCACCGACGACGACGAGGCGCGCGCCCGGTTCGTCCGGGAGCTGGAGGTGGCCAAGCAGGTCGCCCGGTTCTGCACCGCCCAGGTCCTGGACGCCGACCTCGACGGCGACCGCCCGTACATCGTCTCGGAGTACGTCAACGGGGTGTCGCTGCAGGAGTCGGTCGAGAAGGAGGGCCCGCGCAGCGAGGCCGCCCTCGAACGGCTCGCGATCTCCACCCTGACGGCCCTGGCCGCGATCCACCAGGCCGGGATCATCCACCGCGACTTCAAGCCGCACAACGTGCTGATCGCCGACGACGGCCCCCGGGTGATCGACTTCGGGATCGCGCGCGCCCTGAACGTCACCTCGCACAGCCACAACGTGGGCACCCCGGCCTACATGTCGCCGGAGCAGCTCAACGGGCAGCAGCTCACCGCCGCCAGCGACCTGTTCTCGTGGGCCGCCGCGATGGTCTTCGCCGCGACGGGCACCCCGCCGTTCGGCAACGACGAGATCGGCGCGGTACTCTACCGGATCGCCCATCTCGATCCGGAGATCGGCGAGCTGCCGTCGCCGCTCAGCGAGGTCGTCGCCGCCTGCCTGGCGAAGGAGCCGGCCGACCGGCCGACCGCCGCCGAAGCCCAGTCGATGCTGATGGGCGGCACCCGCGCCGACGTCCCCGCCTCCATGGGCTACACGCTCGGCCGCACCGGCCAGGACGGCCCCCTCGACGCCGACGGCGCGCCCTCGCACGCCGCCTACGCCGACGCCTA
>NZ_BAAGZI010000174.1:0-11277 GCF_054778695.1 Actinocorallia lasiicapitis | reverse complement strand
AATTGGGCGTGGGCGGCGCCGGGGCCCGCCGCGGCCGCCACTGCGAGCAGGGCGGCCGCGACGGCCAGGCAGAACCGCTTGATCATGCGCTCTTGCGGCGGAAGGCGATCACGCCCAGGACCAGGCCGACCAGCCCGGCGGCCAGGCCGAGCCCGCCGAGCAGGCGCGCGGCCGCATCCGACTCGGACGTCGTCGTGGCGGCGGCGACCGGAGTGGCCGCGGCCGCCGCGCCGTGGGCGTCACCGGTCGACGGGGTCAGCTTGAGGACGGGCGCCGGGTGCTCGGCCTCCTTGCCATCGGCCGGCTCCTCGTTCCAGTGCACGACCTCGCCGTTGGAGTAGGTCTGGTCGGCCTTGAAGACCAGCTTGTCGGTGTCGGTCGGCAGCGGGCCGAGCGAGACGTCGAACTCCTGGAACTGGTTGGGGTCGATCTTCCCGCCGGACCAGGTGATCCGGGTGACGGCCTCGGTGATCTCGCCGTCCTCGCGCTTGATCGGGGTGGCGAGCTTGGTCTTGTCCGCCTTGACCGTCCAGCCGGGGACGGGCTTGACCGAGACGAACGCGACGGCGTGGTCCTGCGGCAGATCGACGACGATCTTGGTGGTGGAGGCGTCGGGCCGCTCGTTCGGCACCCGGAAGGACACCTTCGACCACGAGCCCTGCTCGGCGGTGCCGGGCTGGACGGTGACATGGGCGGACGCGGGGGCCGCGACCAGCCCGAGGGCCAGCGCGGAGACGGCGGTCAGGGCTGCGGCCCGGCGTACGAAAACAGACATGATGAGAGAGCTCCTGGTTCGTTCCATGGAAAAGACGGCCCGCGAGGGGGCCGGAGACGTCAGATCACCAGGGAACGAGGGGGGCCGCGCAGCACTAGGACGTGCCGCAGGAACGCGACGACCGGCCGGGCCGGAACGTCGGGAAGCGGGGGGAGCACGCGCGGCGGTACGGGCAGCCGGACCGCGCCGATCAGCACGAGCAGCGGTCTGACCAGCAGCCGCGCCAGCGCCCAGGCCGCGCGTTCGCCGCGCCGCAGCCAGCAGGCCGAGGCCAGCCCGGCCGCGAGGTGTGCGGTGAACATTCCGGGCGAAAGACCCGCGCCGACCTCGATCGTGTCGTGGTGCGCGGCGTTCGCGACGAAGACGTGCAGCGAGAACTGCCCGCCGAGCAGCGCCCCGAAGATTAGCGGAAGTGAACGCTCCGCCCCCGCCAGAAGATAGGAGAAGGCCGACACCCCGCCGAACGCCACCAGGACGGTCCGCAGCGTCAGCGGATCACCGGACGCCAGCCAGTGCGCCGCCAGCGTCAGACCCACGCAGACGGCCGAGAAGGCGGTCGCGCGCGCGAGACGGAACGGGGCTCTGGGCATGGCAGCCGCATTCTGCCACGGGTTCAGGCCTTCGTGACGAGCAGTCCGCTACGAGCGGCGAGCGCTGCGGTCGCGGCGCAGCGGTCGGCGATCTCCTCCGTCAGCTCTTCGCACGTGATGTACATCCGGTAGTAGAGCGGCGCGGCCGCCATCCTGATCACTTCGAACGCGTCGGTCTCCGGCGGCACCTCGCCGCGCAGGACGGCCCGCTCGACCATGGTCGAGGTCACAGCGATCCGCGACATCAGGGTCTCGTGAAGGGCGATCCTGGCCCGTTCGTCGCGGACCGCGGACGCCACCATGACGTCCATCCAGGAACGGTGCAGCTGCACTCGGTAGAGGGCCACTATCCCGCGGACGAGCTGCCGCAGATCACCCTCGAGGTCGTCGCACTCGACCGGCTCCATGTGCTCGCTGGTGATCTTTTCAGCGATGTCGAGGATGACGTTCTCGATCGTGCGCCAGCGCCGGTAGACCGTCGAAGGGGCGACCCCGGCCCGCCGTGCGATCCGCTCGATGCTGACGCCGGCGTAGCCGTGCTCGCCCACCTCGGCGAGGGCGGCCTCCAGCACGAGCCGCCGGGTGCGCGCGGTACGTCCGCCGGGCCGGACGCTCCCGGGCTTCCGCTCCAAAGACAAGTCGTCTTGCATTAGCCACACCTTTCCTGACATGCTCAGGTTAACGCTATTTTTCTCTCATTTAGCCGGGGGTCTGATGAAACGGGCGTTGATCGTGATCGATGTGCAGAACGAGCACATCTCAGGCTCCTTGCCCGTCGGCTTCCCAGAGCCCGGCGACAGCCTCGTCGCGATCGCCGAGGCCATGGACCACGCGCGCCGCGCCGGCATCCCGACGGTGATCGTCCAGCACAGCGCCCAGCCGGAGTTCCGGCTGTTCGGACGGGGTGGCCACGCCTGGCAACTCCATCCGGTGATCACAGCACGGCCGTACGACAAACTGCTGGAGAAGGCGTACGCGTCCTGCTTCACGGGCACCGACTTCGACTGGTGGCTGGCCGACAACGACATCGACACGCTCACCCTCACCGGGTACATGTCGAACATCTGCGTGGACGCGACGGCACGGGAGGCGTCGCAGCGCGGGCTCGCCGTCGAGGTGCTGTCCGACGCGTCCGGAACGCTCGCGATGTCGAACCGGGCGGGCTGGAGGTCGGCGCTGGATCTGCACCTGTCGACCCTGGTCAGCCTGCAGGCGCTGTTCGCGGCCGTCGCGACGGTCGAGGAGTGGAGCGTTGCACTGCACGCCGGGGAGCCGCTGGAGCGGCCGGACCTTATCGCGAGTACCAGGCTGGGCCGGGAGGTCGCTCTCTGACGACCGGCTCGAACGCGCGTCGCGCCGGTCACCGGGGCCCCGCGCGAGATGATCGGAGGCGTGGTGCGTCGGATCATGGCCTGGGTACTGGCCGCAGTCGTAGTGATCGTCACTTGGGATGTGCTGGTCGCGGGGCCGCTGACCCGCTGGGACCGCCGGTCCATGCTGCCGCCCGGCGGCTATGAGGTGGGCCCCGGGCCGTGGCACGACTTCTGGCGGGTCGTGGTGATGGGCGGGCAGTTCTGGCTGATCGGCTCGCTGGCCGGGCTCGCGGCCTGCTGGGCGGCCTGGCGGCTCCGGCGGTGGTGGCCCCTGGTCGTCACCGGGGTGTGGATCGTCGCGCTGAACGTCACGGTGCAGACCTTCAAGATGCTGCTGGGACGGCCCGCGCCGCACGCCGGGTTCGACGCGCTGCACGTGCCGGGGAAGTTGTCCTATCCGTCCGGACATGCGGCGATGGCGGCCGCCTGCATGGTCATGGTGGTGGGGCTGCTGGCGCTCCCGTCGAGGCCGGGGCGCGCGCTGTGGTGGGCCTACGGCCTCTCCGCGCTGGCGGCGCTGGCCACCGTGCTGCTCGGCTACCACTGGCCGACCGACACGATCACCGGTTACGCGCTGGGGCTGCTGTTCGGCTGGGCCGGACTCTGGGGGCTGGACCGGGCTTCGCGGCGATTCGGCTGACGGGCTGGAATAAACTTGAGCTCTCAAGCATTATGGAGGGCATCAGGTTCCGCAGCCTCGCCCCAAGGAGGACGTCATGGCCGCCGTCACCGTCGAGAACATCCTCGCCCTGCCCCGCGTCGCCGCCCCCGACCCCGTGATCGACGAGCCCCGCAAGGTGCTCGGAGTTACTACGGCTCCCAGTGGGCTTGAAGGCGAAGGCTTCCCCGTGCGGCGCGCGTTCGCGGGCGTCCACACCCGGCACCTCGACCCGTTCATCATGATGGACCAGATGGGCGAGGTGGAGTACGCGCCCGGCGAGCCCAAGGGCACCCCGTGGCACCCGCACCGCGGCTTCGAGACCGTCACCTATCTGATCGACGGGCGGTTCGACCACCACGACAGCGCCGGAGGCGGCGGCAAGATCGGCCCCGGGGACACCCAGTGGATGACCGCGGGCTCCGGACTGCTGCACATCGAGGCGCCGCCGGAGGACCTCGTCCTGTCCGGCGGGCTGTTCCACGGGCTCCAGCTCTGGGTCAACCTGCCGTCCGCCGACAAGATGATCGCGCCGCGCTACCAGGACATCAAGCGCGACAAGGTCGCCCTGCTCACCACCGCCGACGGCGGCGCGCTGCTGCGCGTCATCGCCGGTGAACTGGGCGGGCACACCGGCCCCGGATCCACCCACACGCCCATCACCATGGTCCACGCGACGATCAGCGCGGGCGCGTCGGTGACCCTGCCGTGGAACCCCGAGTTCAACGCCCTCGCCTACGTCCTGTCCGGGCGCGGCACGGTCGGCGCCGCCCAGCGGCCGATCGACTCCGGGCAGCTCGCCGTCTTCGGCAAGGGCTCCTCGATCACCCTCTCGGCCACCGCGAAGCCCGACGGGCACACGCCCGACCTGGACGTCGTCCTGCTCGGCGGGCAGCCGATCGGCGAGCCCGTCGCCCACTACGGGCCGTTCGTGATGAACACGATGGCCGAACTCCAGCAGGCGTTCGACGACTTCCAGGCCGGACGCCTCGGCGTGATCCCCGCCGAGCACGCCTAAGGCGTGCCGGAGCCGTCGAGGATCAGGGACGCGGCGTGTTCGCCGATCATCATGGCGGGGGCGTTGGTGTTGCCGCCCGTGATCGACGGAATGATCGAACAGTCGACGACGCGCAGCCCGTCGACACCCTTGACCTTCAGGGACGGGGTGACGACGGCGCGCGGATCGTCGGCGGCGCCCATCCGGACCGTCCCGACCGGGTGGTAGACGGTCGTCGCACGGTTGAGGACCTCGGGTTCGAGCGCGGCGCGGTCCGGGTAGGACGGGCCGGGGGAAAGCTCTCCGTCGACACCCGGCTTGATGGCCGGGCTCGCCATGGTGGCGCGCAGCAGCTCCATGCCGTCCAGGAGGAGCCTGCGGTCCTCGGGGGCGGCGAGATAGTTCGGGTTGATGACCGGCGCGGCGGTGGGGTCGGCGCTCGCGAGCCGGAGGGTTCCCCTGCTCTTCGGATAGATGAGTGTGGCGAGCAGGGTGAGGCTGGGACGCGGGTCCACTTTGTGGCGGATCGGGGCGTCCTGGTTGGGTCCTGGATAGCCCCACGGCAGGACATGGATCTGCAGGTCGGGGATGTCCGTGGCCTGCGGGGAGCGCACGAACCCGACCCCCTCGAACACGCTGCGGCTCACCCAGGTGTCGCCGCGCAGCGTCTCCTTGAGCACTCCGCGCGCGAAGTAGGGCGCGGTGCCCTTGTTCCGCGCCGACTTCATCAGGAAGCTCATCGGCAGGAACAGGTGATCGTGCAGGTTGTCGCCGACGGGCAGGTCCGCGACGACCTCGATGCCGTGCTCGGCCAGATGCGCGGCGGGCCCCACGCCCGACAGCATCAGGAGCTGCGCCGACCCGAACGCGCCCGCCGAGAGGATCACCTCACGGGTCGCCGTGATCCGCGTGCCGTCGGTGAGTTCGACCCCGGTGGCGCGGCCCTTGTCGATGACGACCTTCGCGACCGTCACGTTCAGCACGATCTCCAGCTCGGGCAGCTCGTTGCCGTCCAGGTAGCCGACGGACGAGCTGTACCGCAGCCCTCCGTGCGCCGACTGCTGGAACAGCGACGCGCCCTCCTGCGTCTCCCCGTTGTAGTCGTCGTTCCTCTTCACACCGGCCGTGTCGGCGAGCGCCTCGATGAACGCGTCGGTCGCGGGCGTGACGTCCTTGGCCTTGGTGACCTGGATCGGGCCGCCCGCGCCCCGCAGATCGTTCGCGCCGCCCTCCCAGTTCTCCATCTTTCTGAAACTGGGCAGGACGTCCTCGTACGACCACCCCGTGCAGCCGTCGGCCGCCCAGT
The DNA here is from genome assembly GCF_054778695.1 of Actinocorallia lasiicapitis. Classification (NCBI taxonomy): domain Bacteria; kingdom Bacillati; phylum Actinomycetota; class Actinomycetes; order Streptosporangiales; family Thermomonosporaceae; genus Actinocorallia; species Actinocorallia lasiicapitis. The sequence continues at coordinate 5,578 of NZ_BAAGZI010000174.1, read as the reverse complement.
CGTCGTAGTTCTTCCGGTTCCCGCGCACGAACACCATGCCGTTGATCGACCCGGACCCGCCGAGCACCTTCCCCCGCGTCTGCGGGATCCGCCGGTTCAGGGCGTTGGCCTGCGGAGCGCTGGAGAAGCCCCAGTCGAGCTTCTTCTTGAGCTGCGGGATGTTGTGGAACACGGCGATCAGCCCGGGTTTGCGCACCAGCGCCGTCCGATCGGACCCGCCGGCCTCCAGCAGCACCACGCTGGCCCCGCTCTCGGCCAGCCGCTTGGCCACCACGCAGCCGCTGCTCCCGGCCCCCACCACGACATAGTCCGCGGTACGCCCCATGACGCCCTCACCCACCCATCACCAGAACCACCCGGCCCGACCTCCGCCGCAATCTACCCTCCCAAGCATACGCTTGGTCAAGAGACAGCCACGGGGTCGTGGAACACGGACGGGTTGTGGGTCAGGTGGACGCGGGAGCCGGGGCGTGGGCGTACCCGAAGGTCTCGATGATGACCTTGCGGTGGACGGGCCAGGCCATCTCCCAGCGGGACTTGCCGGGACGCGTGAGAGCGACATAGACGACGCGCCGGTCGTTCGTGCACATCTCGCGCTTGACCAGGCCCTCTTTCTCCAAGCGGGCGACGGCGCGGGACAGGGCGCTCTGCGTGAGATGGACGGCGCAGCCGAGCTCGTGCATCCGCAGCGAGCTCTCCTCCGACTCGGCGAGGCGGTCCAGGATCTCGAACTCGCTCATGCCGAGACCGAAGCCGTCACTCAGCGCCTTCTCCAGCCGGCAGCTGACGTTCGCGACCTGCCGGGCGGTCTCCCGCCAGGCGCCCACCGCTTCTGTTACCTCGCTCACATTCCCGAGGGTACCATGCGCAAGAAACTAATGCAACTGCATTTAATGCTTGCACATCCAATGCGCGTGCATGTAAGTTCGTCCGCATGGCCGCTACAGACGCTGAGTCCCCCCAGTCCCCTTCCCCAACCCCCTCCGCCGCGGAAGCCCGGTGGACGCCCCGCCTCTGGGGCACTTTGCTCGTCCTCTGCACGGTGCTGTTCCTCGACGGCCTCGACATCTCCATGGTCGGCGTGGCCCTGCCCGCCATCCAGGAGGACCTCGATCTCTCCACCGCCACGCTCCAGTGGATCGTCAGCGGTTATGTCCTCGGCTACGGCGGTCTGCTCCTGCTGGGCGGCCGCACCGCCGACCTGCTCGGCCGGCGCCGTGTCCTGTTGATCGCGCTGGCGGTGTTCGCGGGGGCATCACTGCTGAGCGTCTTCGTCGACAACGGCACGCTGCTGATCGCCACCCGTTTCATCAAGGGAGTGGCGGCGGCGTTCACCGCGCCCGCAGGGCTGTCCATCTTGACGACCACCTTCGCCGAAGGGCCGGTGCGCAACCGTGCGCTCGGCATCTACACGGTGTTCGGCGCGTCCGGTTTCTCCTCCGGCCTGATCCTCGGCGGCGTGCTGTCGGAGTTCGACTGGCGTGCGGTGTTCCTGCTGCCCGCGCCGCTCGCGCTGGCCGCGCTGATCGCGGGCATCAAGTTCATCCCGAAGAGCGAGCGCGCCGAGGGCGGTCATGACGTCCTGGGCGCGGTGACCTCCACGGCGGCACTGCTGCTGCTGGTCTTCACCGTGGTGAGCGCCCCCGAGGCCGGCTGGCTGACCTTCCGTACGCTCGGCTCGTTCGCCCTGGTGATCGCGCTGGCCGTCGCCTTCGTCATCACCGAGCAGCGGCTGCGCCACCCGCTGGTCCGGCTCGGCATCTTCAAGAGCAAGGTGCTGGTCCAGGCCAACCTGACGGCGATGACGGTGTTCGGCGCCTACGCCGCCTTCCAGTTCGTGGTCGCGCTGTACCTGCAGACCGTCCTGGGGTGGAGCCCGCTCCAGATGGCGCTGGCGCTGCTGCCCACCGGCCTGATCGTCGCGACGTCAGGACCGACCATGGGCAAGCTGATCACCAAGTACGGTCCGTCCCGTCTGATCGCGATCGGCATGGTCGCGTTCGCTCTCGGCTACGCGAACTTCCTGCGGGCGGGCTCCGAATCCGACTTCGCGACCGTCATCCTGCCGACGGCCCTCCTGATCGGTCTCGGCTTCGCCCTGGCCTTCTCCTCCCTGAACGTCCAGGCCACGATGGGTGTCGCCGACAACGAGCAGGGCCTGGCCTCCGGCCTCCTCCAGACCTCCCTCCAGGTCGGCGGCGCCGTCACCCTGGCCGCGACGACCGCGATCGTCGGCGGCTCCGAGGTGAAGCCCGGCACCCTGCCGTCCTCCTTCCACCCGGCCCTGGGCCTCGTCACCGCCGTCGCCGCCGTCGGCCTGGCGTTCGCCCTCCGCGGCTGGTCCCACCAGCGCACGGCCGACCGTCTCCAGTCCCAGCTCGACCTGCCGTCCACGCCCGCTCCCGTCAAGCAGTCCGTCTAGCTCCGGCCCGCCTGACTCCGGCCCGTCCCGACCGCGACCCGTTCCGGCACACGACCCGCCCCGACTCCCCTCGGGGCGGGCCATCGTGCCGTGGGCGGGATCGAATCATTCATGGACTGAATCTTCTGCGGGCTACCATTCGTTCCATGGATGAGGTCAAGGCGCTGCCGGAGACTCTGTCGTTCCGGCTCGGCGCGCTCGGCGCGATCGTCGGGGAGCGCTATGCCGCGCGTCTGGAACGGCTCGGCCTCAAACCGAAACACGCTGGTCTGCTCACCGCGTTGAGCACCGGGCCCGCCGCGTCACAGCAGGATCTGGCCGTCCGGCTGGGGGTCGTGCCGAGCCTCGTGGTGTCGCTCGCCGACCATCTGGAGCACGTCGGCGCCATCGAACGCGTCCGCGACCCGCACGACCGCCGCCGCCAGGTCCTCACCCTCACCGAGACGGGCCGCGCCCTCCTCGCCGCGTGCATGGCCGAAGCCGTCGACCTCGACACCGAACTGTCCGCCGCCCTCACCCCACCCCAACGCCAAGCCCTCCACGAGTCCCTCGGCATCCTCGCCACCCGAGCCGGCCTCCCCACCTGACCCACCCGACCTGGTGGGGGGCGTGGTTAGAGGGTGGAGAGGAGGCGGGCGGCTTCGGTGATGAGGGATTTGGTGAAGTGGTGGGAGGCGGCTTCGGCGGCCTGGCGGGCGGAGTGGCGGGCGGCGTCGGCGTCGCCGCGGGCCTGGAAGACGCGGGCGAGGCCCAGATGGCAGCGGGCGATCAGTTCGGCGGAGTACCAGCGGGGCGGGCAGGCCGCCATCGCCTGGACGTAGCGGGCTTCCGCTTCGGCGAGATCACCGTCACGGAAGGCCAGATCGCCATGGCCCCGGTAGACGTCGGCCGTCACGCCCTGCGCGCCGGAGCGGCGGGCGATCTCACCGGCGCGGACATAGTCGGCGCGGGCCTCCGTGACGCGGCCGGTGCGGGCCAGCAGGTCGGCGCGGCGCACCAGCATCTCGGCCGTGTCGGTGGCGGTGCCGAGCTCCTCCAGCAGCGCCAGGGCACGTTCCCGCAGGTCGATCGCGGTGTCGAAATCACCGGTGATCTCGGCGAGGGTGGCGAGGGCGTCCTGGGTCTGGGTCATCCCCCACCGCTCGCCCAGGGCGGAGAACGCGGCCAGCGCCTCGTTGAGCGGTGCGGCGGCGTCCTGCGGGGCGCCGGTGAACATCCGCATGAAGCCGAGGCCGAGCCGCATCAGCGCCTCGCCCCACGGCTCGCCCTCGAACTGCGGCCGCCGCCTGTCCAGCAGGTCGTTCTCCTCGGCGCCCTCGTAGCCGTCCGGCGGTCCCGCGGCGAGCGCCCACATCGCGAGCAGGAACGGCTGCCGCAGCCGTCGCCGGAACCCGTTGAGCAGCAGGTTCGCGCGCTCCACCAACTCCGGTAGATCGTCGGCGGGCTGGCTGCCGAGCGCGAGGTTCGCGACGCACGCCACGAACTCCTCCTCCCGCCCCGGTTTCGGAAACCCTCCGGTCTTGTCCAGGAGGATCCTGGCGGCTTCGGCCGCCTCGCTCCGCTCGCCCCGCAACCACCAGAAACCCGACAGCGTCTGGACGTAGCGGAGCGCCAGATCCTCGTCGTTCTCGATCGACCAGCGCAGTGCCGCGGACAGGTTGCCGCCTTCCGCGGCGAGCCGGTCGAGCAGCCCGACCTGCTCGGCGGTCCGCAGTCCCGCGTCGGCCTCGGCGGCGACGGCCAGAAAGTGCTCGGCGTGCGCACGCCGCAGGCGTTCCGCTTCCCCGGCGTCCGCCAGCCGTTCCGCGCAGTAGGCGCCGATCGTGTCCAGCATCCGGAACCGCCCGTCCGCCCCTCGGACGATCAGCGACTTGTCCGCCAGGTCGAGCAGCACGTCCTCGTCGGCGTCGCACACGGATTCGGCCGATCGGGCGAGGAACCCGCCGTTGAACACGGTCAGCCGCCGCGCCAGCGTCTGCTCCTGCTCGTCGAGCAGCCCCCAGCTCCATTCGACGACGGCCCGCAGCGTCTGATGGCGCGGGCTCTTGCTGCGGTCGCCGCGCGACAGCAGCCGGAACCTGTCGCCGAGCCGGTCGGCCACCTCCTGGACGGTCAGGGTCCGCAGCCGCGCCGCCGCCAGTTCGATGGCCAGCGGCTGCCCGTCCAGCGCCGAACAGATCCGCACGACGGCCGCGACATTCGCCGCGTCGACCACGAACCCCGGATCGACCGCGGCCGCCCGGTCCGCGAACAACCGCACCGCGGGCGCCGCGACGGCGTCCACGTCGTCCGCCTCGGGGACACCGAGCTGCCGCACCGGCCAGACCCGCTCCCCCGTCACCCCCAGCGCCTCCCGGCTGGTGGCGATCACCCGCAGTCCGGGGCAGGCCGCGAGCAGTCCCCCGGTGAACGCGGCCGCCCCGCCGATCACGTGCTCGCAGTTGTCCAGCACCAGGGTGATCTCGCGCCCGGACAGCGCCATCGTCAGCCGCTCGACGGGCTCGGCCTGCTGCCCGCCCGGCAGCACTCCCGCCTCCCGCAACCCCAACGCCCCGTTGACGGCCTGGGCGAGCGCCCCGTCCCCCGCCCCCGCCGCCACCGGCGCGAGATCCACGAACACGATCTCGCCGGAGAGCCTGCGCCCGACCTCGACCGACAGCCGGGTCTTCCCGGCCCCGCCCGGCCCGAGCAGCGTGACCAGCCGCGCCTCCGCCGACAGCGCGGCCACCCGGCCGACGTCCTCTTCCCGTCCCACGAAACTCGTGAGCTGCGCGGGCAGCCTCCCCCGCGAGGTCTCCGCCGCGCTTTCCACGGCGACGCCCTCGACCCGGCCGGGCTCCGCGACCCCCCGCAGGATCCGCAACTGGATCTCGGCCAGCTCGGCCGAGGGATCGGTGCCCAGTTCGTCGGCGAGCAGCCGCCGTCCCTCTTCATAGACGGCGAGCGCCTCGGCCTGCCGCCCCGCGCCGTAGAGCGCCCGCATGAGCAGCCCGCGCGGGTGTTCGCGCAGCGGTTCCGCCGCCACGACCTCCAGCAGCGAGCTCACCGCCTCCGGATGGCGCCCCAGCGCGATCAGCGTCTCGGCCAGTTCTTCCCTGGCCGCGGCCCGTGCCTCCGCCAGCCGCACCGCCCGGCCCCGCAGCTCCGGCACGTCGG
>NZ_BAAGZI010000173.1:0-11413 GCF_054778695.1 Actinocorallia lasiicapitis | reverse complement strand
CGACCGCGGCGGCCGGCGGGCCCGACGCGCTCCGGCTGGACGACGTCGGCTGCGACCGGCTCCAGGGCCTGTTCGCCGGGCACGCGCTGGCCGCGCCGACCTCCGAGGAGCTCGAAGCGCGTTTCCTCGCCGAACAGGACTCCCTGGACGGGATGGTCAACTACGAGTCGGTGCTGCTGACCCTCAACAGCGGCGGGAAGCTGCGCCGGCCGTTGGAGCTGATCTACCCGCGGGACGGCATCGTCAACGCGGAGTACCCGCTGCTGCGGTTGCGCCCGTCAGCGCAGGGCGCCTACGACAAGCTCCGCGACTGGCTGAAGGAGCCCGCCCACCAGGAGCGGCTGATGCGGCTGACGCTGCGCCGCCCCTACGACCCGGACGTCCCGCGCGATCCGCGGCTGCCGGACGAGGTCGGCAACGCGCTGGAGTTCCCTGCGGACAAAAGGGTCATCGACCGGCTGCTCGCCGACCTGCCCGGCGCCGAGCAGGCTCCGATCCGGCTGCACGTGGACGACGACCTCACGATCGTCTTCGACGAGAACCCACCCAAACCGGGCACCTTCAAGCCGGGGATCACCTACCGGGCCCGCGTCCTCGGACTGATCGGCAGCCACGAAGACGACACCTTCGTCCTCGAACCCAAAGCCATCTTCCGGTAATACCAAGTGTTACCATTGCTCCATGGGAACGAAGCGCTTCAGCATCAGCACCAGGGACGAAACCCACGACCGGATCCGGGCACACGCGGAAGCGGCGGGAGTCGACATCTCCACCTACATGATCGCCGCAGCGGTTCAGCAGATGCTCCGCGACGACCAGGCAGCCTCCTCCTTCGCCACCATCGACGCCGAGATCGCGGCTGACACCGGAATGGTCGCGTGATCAAGAAGTCGTCCGACCACCTCGCCGGACACCCGGACACGCTGACCGGAGAACGTGCCGTCTACTACGACGCGGGTATGCTCATCGCGCTGCTCAGCAAGGACCCCCGTGCCCAGGCGACCCACGAGTCTCTGAAGGCGTCACCACACCGGCCCATCATCACCGGCCCAGTACTGGCCCAGGTCTGGCGCGACGGCCCCGCCACCGTCCACGCCCTGAACCAGGTCACCCGCGAGTGCACCGTGTTGCAAGCCAAGGACGATCCCGGTCCGATTCGCGGCCTTGAACCCGGCGTCATCGGGTGCCTGCCCTGCCACCGCGTCTACCGACTGGCGGACTTCCAGCGCGCCGGCAAGATACTCGGCAAAGCCGATCTCCCCGTCCGGAAGAAGCCCGACGCCGTCGACGCCCTCATCATCGCCGCGGCTGCCTGGCACGGGCCCTCCCTGATCCTCACCAGCGATCCGAACGACCTCACCGCCTACCGAGCAGCACTCGACGCCCACCAGATCGACATCCTCCCCATCACCTAGCAGCCGATGGGGAGCTAGGTCGACCCAGCCGATGTCGCCTCCGAGCAGTTCCACGACTCGTCACCGCCCGCTGGTCCCAGGGACGTCACGAGGAGGAGAACCGTGCTCCCAGCGCTCCGTGGCCTCAGGGGGGTGAGGGGCAGGTGCGGGTCAGGCCGGGGGCGGGGGCGGCGGGGGAATGGGTGAGGGTGGTGGAGGGGGTGTAGCCCCAGGCCTTGTGTTCGGGGTGGGCGGTGGCGCGGTCGCCCTGCGTGTAGTACCAGATGTCGTCGGACGTGTGGTGCTGGCCGCGGGTCCAGCAGACGAACCAGCTCTGCTCGGTGTCGAGGTAGCCGATGATGACGGTGCCGTCCGGTTTTTCATAGACGGGGGCGCCCGGATTGCTGGTGCAGGCGAAAACGGTGTTCCAGACGCGACCGAAACGCGGGTCTCGGGCCGCAGTGGAGGTCTGCTCCACACAGGGCTTCGCAGCCTGGCTCGGGGCCGGGGGCGTCACGACGTTCTTGCCACCGCCGTCGCCGCCACCGCGGAACGTCGGGTAGAGGGCTATCGCGGCGATCACCAGCCCCACCGCGCCGATGACCGCGCTCACGGCGGCCAGCCGCTCCGCGCCGGTCATCGAGGAAGCCGGTGGCTGCTGCGGTTCCTGATCAGTCATAGGAAGAGGCCCCTCGCTGCGGCCAGAAGCGGGCGATCACCGCCTGGCAGTCGACCCGACCATTCGACCGGCCAGATCCACCCACCGCAAGGCAAATAGATGAAAATGTCTAATTGCGCGGAGGATTGATGAACGCCAGGGTTCATGTTTCTCTGGGAGATCGGGGTCGCTCTGCCGGCTGTACCCGCAAGGTTGGCGGGTTCGTCCAAGAGGGCGGAGACGGGGGCCGCTTAGCGTGGACGTCATGGACGAGAGACACGAGATCATGAAGGAATGCGCTGCCGAGGCCGCTCGGATCGCCCGGGGTGTCCGGCCTGAGCAGCTCTCGCAGCCGAGCAACTGCGCCGACTTCGACGTGCGGACGCTGGTCAACCACTGGGTGCTGTACACGTCGTTCGGGCTGGAGCATCGGGCGCTGCGGACTCCGCTCCCGCAGGAGCTGACCGAACGTGACTTCACCGCCGACCCCGACTGGCAGCGGACCTACACGGCGCAGCTCGAGCGGGCGGTCCAGGCGTGGGAGAAGCCCGAGGCGTGGGAAGGCGAGGTCGATCTCGGCGAGGCGAAGATGCCCGCCGCCGAGATCGCCTCGATGGTGATCAAAGAGATGGCCGTGCACGGCTGGGACGTCGCGACCTCGACCGGCCAGCAGATCCACCTGTCCGAGCGGGCCGCCGCCTTCGTCCACGACGTCGTCGCGAACTACGCCGAGCTGTACCGCCAGTACGACGGTTTTGCCGACCCCGTCGAGATCCCCGCCGACTCCCCCACCTTCGCCAAAGCCCTGGCCCTGTCCGGCCGCACCCCCTAACCGAGAGTGGGGCCGCCGATGGGAGACCAGGAGGACCAGGTGGAGCTGGGGGCCAGCTGGTATTTGGTGAAGAGGGAGTTGAAGGGGGTGCCGGCGATGATCTCCAGACGGCCGTCGGCGTTGGTGCCGTAGCCGGAAGCCGAGGCGCCGGTGCCGAAGTTCTCCCACGCGGACCAGCCGGAGCCGTTCTCCCAGCGGTGTTCGGTAGTGGCCGCGTTGGCGGCGACGATCTCCAGCCGGCCGTCCGCGTTGCGGGCGAGGTGGACGCGGGCGTTCGCGGGCCCGCCGAAGAACGACCACGACGACCACGGAGCAGAAGGGCCGCTCTGGGTGCGGCGGAAGATCCCGGCGGAGCCGGCCGCGATCAGTTCGAGGCCGCCGTCCGGACGACGGTTGAACGCCACGTGCCCGACCCCTGCCACGGAGCCGAACGCCTCGAACCCGGTGGGCCAGCCGCCGCTCGGCGCCCCCTGACGTCGCCGTTGCACCGTGCCGCCCGCCGCGGCGACGACCTCGAGCCGGCCGCTCGCGTCACGGCCGGTGGCGATCACGGAGTTGGCGGGGCCGCCGAAGGACGTCCATTCGGCCCAGGAGCCGCCCGGCGTGGCCTGCCAGCGGTGGAAGACGCCGCGCGGGCCGCTGGCGAACAGTTCGAGCCGGCCGTCGGCGTTCTGCGCGACGGTCAGATCGTACGCCGCCGTGCCGAAACCCTCCCAGCCCTGCCAGACGTTGGCCGCCGACTGGGCTCTGCGGTCCACCCGGCCCTCACCGGACGCGAACAGCTCGATCCGGCCGTCGCTGTTGCGGGCCACCGCCAGCGACGCCGACCTCGGGCCGCCGAACGGATACCAGCCCGACCAGCCCGAGTTGCGGGAGAGCTGGTACCGCCCCCACACCTGGTCGGGGCCGCCCGCGAACGCCTCCTGACGTCCGTCGGCGGACGAGACGATCACCACGCGGCTGCCGGGGGGCGAACCGGCCTCGACCGCGTACTGGTGGCTGCCGTTGCCGAAGTCCAGGCCCGCCAGCCACACGCCGCGCTGCCCCCAGCCGGAGTGGCTGACCCACCATCGGCCGCCGTCGTTGACGACCTCCGCGGCGTGGCTGAACACGTGGCCGGTGAGCTGGCTCGCGGAGAAGCGGAACGGGTCGTCGCTGCGGAAGACGTCGGTTCCGACGTAGCCGCCGCGCGGCCCGAGAAGAAGATGCCACGCCCCGTCGGCGTACACGACGAACGGCGATTCGGTGTCGCCGCCGATGGTCCCGCCCGTCGCGCTGGTGAACGCGATCGACCGTCCGCTCCAGTGGATCAGGTCGGTGCTGGTGCGGTACGCGACGACGTGGTTGCCGCCGGTGGGGCTCGAGTTCGCGGTGTAGTACATGACCCACTGGCCGTTGACGCGCGCCACGTAGGGGTCTCTGGCGGCGACGCCGTCGCGGAACAGCGGGCCGCCCGGGTGCCTGGTCCAGGTGTACAGGTCGGTGGAGGTGGCCAGGTTGATGGCGTGACTCGTCGCGTCCGCGCCGCCGCCGCTGTAGAACATGTAGTAGGTCGAGCCGTTTTTGATCACGTGCGGGGCCCAGAGGTGGGTCTCACCGTAGCCGGGGTCGGCGGTCAGCGCGGCAGGGCGCTTTGTCCACGGCCCGGTCAGGGCGGGTGCGGTCGCGTGGGCGAAGGTCTTCTCGTCGGAGTCGTTGGACGGTTCGGCGTGGGTGATACCGAACAGATGCCACGTCCCCTGGGCGTCCTTGATGAACGTGTGGTCGTTGATGTACCAGGGACGCGATTCGCCGACGCTCGGATCATAGATCTGGACGAAAGGGGTGGCTCCGACCTGGCCGGACGGTTCCGCGGCCGTCGCCGGAGGCCCCAGCAGGACCGCGGTGATCATGAAGGCGAAGACCGCCGCTGTTCCTCTGCTGATGCGCATGGGCTCTTTCCTGCAGGAGAAGGGGGCCTTCCGCGGCGGCTCGGCTGCGGAAGGCCCGTGTTCAGGACGGTGGTCAGGGCATGGCGGGGCCGGGGCCGTTGACCTGGTCCCAGTTCGACCAGGCCGTCAGGGAGGTCTGCCAGCGGTGGTAGACGCCGGTGCTGTTGGTGCCGAAGACGTCGATCCGGCCGTCGGCGTTGTTGGTGGCCGTGACGCTGGTGCCTGGGCCGCCGAAGGTCTCCCAGGCGCTGAACGCCTGGTTCTGGCCGGTCTGCCAGATGTGCGCGGCTGTCTGGTTGCTCATCGCGAACACCTCGACCCGGCCGTCAGGGGTGCGGGCGCTGGACAGTTTGGAATTGGCGGGGCCATTGGTGCCCACCCAGCCGGACCAGGCAGTGGGAGAGGTCTGCCAGCGATGGAAGACTCCCGTGGAGTTGGAGGCGAACACTTCGAGGCGTCCGTCGGTGTTGTGGTTGACGGTCACTTCCTGGCCGCCAGTCCCGAAGTCCTCCCAGGCACCCCAGCCGCCACTCGGAGCCGTCTGGAAAAGGTGACCGAAGGTCGCGTCGGAAAGGGCGAACACTTCCAGACGTCCATCAGGAGCGGTCTCCATCGCCAGCCGTGAATTGGCCGGGCCATTGGTGCCCGTCCAGCCGGACCAGGCGGTGGGAGAGGTCTGCCAGCGGTGGAAGACGCCGCTGGAATTGGAGGCGAACACTTCGATCCGGCCATCGGCGTTGTTCCCCGCCGCGATCCGGTGACCGCCGGTGCCGAAGTTCTGCCAGTTCGACCAGCCCGCGTTCGGCGCGGTCTGCCAGATATGGTCGAGAGTGCTGTTGGACAGGGCGAACAGTTCGAGTCGTCCGTCGGCGTTGGGCACGATCGCCAACTGGGCGTTCTGGGGGCCGCCGAGGTTCTCCCACGCGGACCAGCCGCCGTTCGGCGCCGTCTGCCACGCGTGATGCACGCCGCTTGCGGCCGCCGCGAACACTTCGAGACGACCGTCCGCCGACCTGCCGGACACCACTCGACCGGACGCGTACGGGCGGCGCACCGGGGCCGGGGTGTTGCCGCAGTTGGCGCTCGTCTCGAAATGCTGGTTGTAATCCCACCGGACCGGGACGAGATGCCCGTTGAACGTGGCCTGCACCACGACCCCGTTCAGCTTCTGCTCGTAGTGCAGGTGCGCTCCGGACGTCCAGCTTCCGGTGTTCCCGACGAGGCCGATCTGGCGGCCGCGCTGCACGTCGTTGCCGACCGCGACGTCGCGCCGGTCCAGGTGCAGGTACCGGGTCTGCCAGCCGCCGCCGTGGTCGATGACGATGAAGTTGCCGGCCTCGCCGTCGAACTGCGACACGGTCACCCGGCCGCCTTCCGAGGCCAGCGCGGGCGTGCCCTGGGTGGTTCCGCTGACGGAGATCATGTCGACCATGTACTGGCTTTTGTGTTCGCTGTGGGTGCTGGTCGTCCAGCGCTGCCCGCAGGGGACGGGCAGTTCGAAAGCGGGCCCCGCGGCGATGGCCGGGGCCGGGAACAGCACAGTGATCATTGAGAGCAGCAGCACCAGGACTGCTGTGAAACCGACCGGTCTGGTGTTCATGCCAGGCCTCTCCTTCGACGGCGTTCGGGGGATGTCCTCGGATCAGGGCATGGCGGGGCCGGGGCCGTTGACCTGGTCCCAGTTCGACCAGGCCGTCAGAGAGGTCTGCCAGCGGTGGTAGACGCCGGTGCTGTTGGTGCCGAAGACATCGATCCGGCCGTCAGCGTTGTTGGTGGCCGTGACGCTGGTGCCGGGCCCGCCGAAGGTCTCCCAGGCGCTGAACGCCTGGTTCTGGCCGGTCTGCCAGATATGCGCGGCCGTCTGGTTGCTCATCGCGAACACCTCGACCCGGCCGTCAGGAGTACGGGCGCTGGAGAGTTTGGCGTTGGTGGGGCCGTTGGTGCCCACCCAGCCGGACCAGGTGGTGGGGTTGGTCTGCCAACGGTGGAAGACACCGCTGCTGTTGGAGGCGAACACCTCCAAGCGTCCGTCAGTGTTGTGGTTGACGGTGACCTCTTGGCCGCCGGTGCCGAAGTTCTCCCAGGCGCCCCAGCCGCCGCTCGGAGCCGTCTGGAAAAGGTGACCGAAGGTCGCGTCGGAAAGGGCGAACACTTCCAGACGTCCATCAGGTGCGGTCTCCATCGCGAGACGTGAATTGGCCGGGCCATTGGTGCCCGTCCAGCCGGACCAGGCAGTGGGAGAGGTCTGCCAGCGATGGAAGACGCCACTGGAATTGGACGCGAACACTTCGATCCGGCCGTCGGCATTGTTGGCCGCGGCTATGCGGTGGCCTCCCGTGCCGAAGTTCTGCCAGCTCGACCAGCCCGCGTTCGGCGCGGTCTGCCAGATATGGTCGAGGGTCGAATTCGACAGGGCGAACAGTTCCAGACGTCCGTCATTGTTCGGCACGATCGCCAGTTGCGCGTTCTGCGGTCCGCCGAGGTTCTCCCAAGGCGACCAGCCGCCGTTCGGCGCCGTCTGCCACGCATGGTGCACGCCACCGGCACCCGCCGCGAACACTTCCAGGCGACCGTCCGCCGACCTACCCGACACCACCCGGCCGGACGCGTACGGACGACGCACCGCCGGCGGGTTCCCGCCGCCGCAGTTGGTGCTGGTCATGTCGACCGGCGAGCCCACGACCATCACCAGGAGCTGGCCCTGCAGCTTGGGATAGGTGATGTGCTGGTTGTCGGCGTCCTCGGAGCTGTTGGGGTTGTAGAGCTGCTCGTAGTGCAGATGCGGGGAGCCGACGGTGCCGACCTCCCCCATCTTCCCGATCACGTCGCCGCGGTTGACGACCGTACCGACCGGCACCCGGTCCGTCATGTGCATGTAGGTGGTGAACCAGCCGTTGCCGTGGCGGATCTCCAGACCGCCCGGGCTGAACGCCTCGTGCACGACGCCGCTGGCGGACGCGAGGATCGGGCTGCCGATCCGCATCCCGTACCGGTACATGTCGATCTTCTTGTCGTCCGGATTGTGGCCCGCGTAGGTCTGCAGCAGGATCTGCGCGTTACAGGGGAAGGGCAGCCGGAAATCCGGCCTTGTGTCCTCCATCCCCGCGTGGGCGGAGGTGGGAGAGAGCACCGGAATCACCAGCCCCAACAGCAGCATCAGTGCTGCCATGAAGCCGAAGCGCTTGCCTTTCATGGATCTCCTTCGGGCGGGGCCGCGGCCTTGCGACGCGGCAAAGGAGGAGTCGGCAGAATCCGAACATCCAAATAAACAAGAACATTTTTCAGGCATCTCTACTAGGGGTAAATATGTGATGTAGGTCACAAAAAACCACGCCCGGTCCTGGCGAGGACACGGGCGTGGATCGAGACGCGGATCAGGAGTGCAGGTCGAACCGGTCAGCCTCCATGATCTTGTTCCAGACACGGACGAAGTCCCTGAGGAACTTCGGCGTCGCGTCGTCCGCCGCGTAGACCTCGACGACCGCGCGGAGCTGGGCGTTCCAGCCGAACGCCAGATCGACGCGGCTCGCCGTCCACCGCTGGTTGCCCGTGGCCCGGTCGGTGCCCACATAGGTGCCGTCGTCGCCCGGGGACGGCTCCCACGCGGTGCCCATGTCCAGCAGGTTCACGAAGAAGTCGTTGGTGAGCTGGCCGGGCCGGTGCGTGAGGACGCCGAGCGGCGACTGCCCGTGGTTCACGCCGAGCACCCGCAGCCCGCCGAGCAGGACCGTCATCTCGGGCGCGCTCAGATCGAGCTGGTCGGCCCGGTCGATCAGCATGTACTCCGGCGGCAGCGGGGCCTGCGGGGAGACGTAGTTGCGGAACCCGTCGGCCTTCGGCTCGAGGGAGTCGAACGACTCGACGTCGGTCCACTCCTGGAGGGCGTCACCGCGTCCCGGCGTGAACGGGACCTTCACCTCGTGGCCCGCCGCGCGCGCCGCCGCCTCGATCGCCGCGCAGCCGCCGAGCACGACCAGATCGGCGAACGACACCCGGACGTCACCGGTCTGCGCCTTGTTGAACCTGTCCCCGACGGCCTCGATCGCGTTGATGATCCGGGGCAGTTCCTCGGGTTCGTTGAGGGTCCATTCCCGTTGCGGCGAGAGCCGGATCCGGCCGCCGTTGGCACCGCCGCGCATGTCGCTGCGCCGGTAGACCGACGCCGCCGCCCACGCGGTGGTGATCAGCTCCTGCTGGGTGAGGCCCGAGCCGAGCAGGTCACGTTTGAGCGACTCGATCGCGTCGGCGCCGATCAGCGCGTGCGTCACCGGCTCGATCGGGTCCTGGAAGAGCTGCGGCGTCGTGGGGACGAGCGAACCCCGGTAGCGGGCGAGCGGCCCCAGATCGCGGTGGATCAGCTTGAACCACGCCTTGCGGAACTCCTCGTACATCTCGTGCGGGTTGTCCAGCCAGTGCCGGGTGATCTCCTGGTAGATCGGGTCGACGCGCAGCGCGATGTCGGAGGTGAGCATCCCGGGCTGGTGCTTCTTGCCCGGATCGTCGGGGGCGGGAGTGGTGTCGGAGCCCGCGTTGTCCTTGGGACGCCACTGCCAGAGGCCGCCGGGACCGCGGTGCTTCTCCCACTCGTAGCCGTAGAGGTTCTCCAGGAAGGTGTTGTCGAAGGTCGTCGGGGTCGGCGTCCAGGTCACCTCGATGCCGCTGCTCGTCGCGTCGGCGCCGACGCCCGTGCCGTAGGAGTTCTTCCAGCCGAGGTCCTGCTGTTCCAGCGGGGCCGCGGCCGGGGGCGGCCCGACCTTGTCCGCCGGTCCGGCGCCGTGGGTCTTGCCGATGGTGTGGCCGCCGACGATCAGCGCGGCGGTCTCGATGTCGTTCATCGCCATCCGCTTGAACGTCTGCCGGATGTCGGCCGCGGACGCCAACGGGTCCGGCTCGCCGTCAGGCCCTTCGGGATTGACGTAGATCAGACCCATCTGGGCGGCGGCCAACGGCTGCTGGAGGACGTGCGTGGACGAGAACCGCTCGTCGCCCATCCAGGTGTGCTCGGGACCCCAGTAGGTGTCGTCGCCCTGCCACCAGTCGATGCGGCCGCCCCCGAAGCCCATCGTCTTGAAACCCATCGATTCGAGCGCGCAGTTGCCCGCGAACTCCATCAGGTCGGCCCACGACAGCTTCTTGCCGTGCTTCTTCTTCACCGGCCACAGCAGCCGCCGCGCCTTGTCGAGGTTGGCGTTGTCGGGCCAGCTGTTGATCGGTGTGAAGCGCTGCATCGCGTGGCCGGCGCCGCCGCGGCCGTCCTCGGTGCGGTAGGTGCCGGCGGCGTGCCACGCCATCCGGATGAGGAACGGGCCGTAGTGGCCGAAGTCGGCGGGCCACCAGTCCTGCGAGTCCCGGAAGAGGGCTTCGAGGTCGCGGCGCACCTCGTCGAGGTCGAGCGTCTCGAACGCGGCGCCGTAGTCGAAGTCGTCGTCCATCGGGTCGATCGACGGCGGGTTCTGCTGCAGCATCTTCAGGTTCAGCTGATCGGGCCACCAGTCGCGCACGCCGCCGACAGCCTCGGGCCGATTGATCCGGCCGGCGTGGGCGGGGCAACCATCTGCGGATTCCGCGGACACGGGTATCCCTTCTGTCATGGTGACAATCCGTCACATTGACGAGTCTTCCCTGAACCGATCGTCAGGACTCGCATTTCCGCCGTGCACGTTTAGAGGGCTGGTTTCGGGGTGATCATCGGTCGTTTGTGCTGCTCAGGCCATATACGGAGGCTCGGCGGCGCGGTCTGACGGACGGCCGAAACCATTTCTTGGTTGTCACGTTCCGTAGCCTTTACACTCGCGGCAGGGCCCGTCGTTCGCGGGGGCGGGAACCCTCGCCGGGGCTGCGGGTGAAGACGGGGAAACCGTGCCGCATCGCCTCGCACGGAGACCCCGAAGAATGGAGCCGAATGACTGCAAGCCCCGGGAGCGACGACGCGTCCCTGATCGAGCAGTCCCGGCATGAGCCCGAAGCCTTCGCCGGTCTGTACGACCGGCATTCCGCACTCATCCACCGGTATGTCGCACGGCGTCTGGGCGACCAGGCCGCCGACGACGTGGTCGCCGAGACCTTCCTCGCCGCCTTCCGGCAGCGTTCGCGCTACGACCTCACCCGCCCGGACGCCCGTCCATGGCTGTACGGGATCGCCGCGAACCTGATCGGCAAGCACCGGCGATCAGAGGTCAGGATGCTGCGGGCACTGGCCAGGACCGGTGCCGACCCCGTCCTCGACTCGCACGCCGACCGCAGCGACGCCAAGGTGAGCGCCGCCGCGGCGTCCCGGCCGCTGGCGGCGGCCCTCGCCGGGCTGACGGCCGGGGAACGGGACGTGCTGCTGCTGGTCGCCTGGGCCGACCTGACGTACGAGCAGGTCGCCGAGGCGCTGGGAGTCCCCGTCGGGACGGTCAGATCACGGCTGAGCCGGGCTCGGAAAAAGGTACGCGAGGCGCTGGGCGGAATCGATCCGACCGTCTTCCATGAGGAGCTGTCCCGATGAACGATCTCCACGAGATCCGAGCGTTCCGTGCCGAAGTCCCCCTGCCCGACCGTGCGGCGCTCGCCCCCGGCCGTGCCGCCCTGCTCGCCGAGGCGGCCCGGCCGTCCC
>NZ_BAAGZI010000172.1:0-11416 GCF_054778695.1 Actinocorallia lasiicapitis | reverse complement strand
CCGCGGGCCGCTTCCCGTCGCCGGTGTCGCGCAGCAGGAGCAGCACGGCGACCGCCACCACCAGGACCAGGACGGCCGCCGCCGCGACCGGCACTCCCCTGCCCCCGCCGCCGGGCCGCCCGTGCTCGATCCGGCTCATGCCTCGGTCCGCCTCACGCCTCGCTCAGCCCACATGGATCCACTTGGCGACGGACGGTACCCCACGGGAGTCGGTCGCGAACAGCATGTACCACCCGGGAGGGGCCACATTGCCCTTCGCGGTCAGTTTGAACTTGACCGTCCCGCCGCTGATCTTCAGCTTCTCGGGTGCGACGGCCCGCTGGTTGGGGTCGGAGGAGTGGGTGACGGCGATCGGCCGGATCAGCCAAGCCGTCTTGATCTGACGGTTGGTCTTGAAGGTGTGGGTGGACCCGTACGCCCAGTACTTGCTGTCCACGCCCGTGATCTTGGGTCGTGGGCCCTTGTACAGGTAGGGCGGCGAGTAGAAGGAGATCCGGGTCTCGTAGAAGTTGCTGGCCGGGTTGGATCCGGCCGTCATGACCCGGCCGTCCGGCAGCAGGATCGCGGTGTTGTGGTAGGTCCGCGGCACCGGGTCGGTCGCCATCGACGTCCACGCGTTCGGCTTGGCCGGGTTGTAGACCGACGCCTCCGCGACGTACTTGGCGCGCGCCATCGCCGAACCGCCGGTCTGGAACACCGTGCCGTCCGGCAGCAGCACCGCCGACACATAGGACTTGGCCTTCGGCAGGTCGGGGCCGCCCCGGTAGACCGGCTTCGCCGCGTTCAGATCGACGATGTCGGTGTGGGCGTGCGCCTCGTTGCCCGGCTGGCGGAAGTCCATCCCGCCCATGACCATGACCCGCTGGCGCTGCGCGGGCGGCAGCAGCACCGACGCCGACTGGTCGCGCGCGTTGACGTCGCGGAGCCCGCCGACCGCCGCCCACGTGGGCTTCTTGGCGAGGCCGTTGTTGTGATCGTTGAGGATGCCGGGCCCGGTGTTGTACAGGTCCTGGGTGTTGCCGCCGTCGTCGTGCTGGCCGATCGGGTGGCCGAACACGCTGGAGCCCGAGTAGAACAGCCGGCCGTCCTGCATGAGGATCAGCGACGGGTAGGTGGCCCAGTTGATCCCGGTCTGCACGACCTGGCCGGTCTTCAGCCAGGCGCCGCCGGTCGCGGAGTTCTTGTTGTACTTGAACCGTTCGGCGACCCGGGACACGTACTGGTAGCCGGCCCCGTTGTACTGGCCGGCGTAGCCGCCCACCGAGTAGACGTCGCCGTTGCCCATCAGCGTGGCCGACGGGTACCAGTGGCCGTCGTTCATGTTGTTGGTGGCGTGGTACTTGTTGTCGCGCGGGTCGAAGACGTACGCCTTCTCCTGGCCCTGCCAGCCGTTGGTCACCTGGTCGGTGCCCGGCACGTAGTCGGGGTACTTCTTGGTGCCGCCGAGCACCAGCACCCGGCCGTCGGAGAGCTGGACGTGACCGGCGCAGAACATGTCGACCGGGGTCGGGATCGGCTTGTGCCTGCCCGTCGCGGGGTCGTACAGCCAGCTCGTGAAGGTCTGGGCGTCGAAGTTGGCGCGGTTGTTGCCGGAGCCCGCGATCAGCAGCACCTTGCCGTTGGCCAGCAGCACGGTGTGCATGGCGCGGACGCCCTTCTTCAGCCGCAGCCCGCCCTGGTCGCCGGGGTCGGCGCCGTCCCAGGTGGCGACCGGGTCGCCGAACGACTGGACCTTCCACTTGCCGCGCGTGCAGCCCTCGGGGTCGGTGCAGGCGCCCTTGCCGACGCCCTTGCCGAGCTTCACCGAGTAGTCGTCGGTGGTGACCGAGCCCTTGCCGGAGACCGCGAGCCCGAACCGGATCGCCTTGGTGCCGGCGGGCACGAACAAGGTGGTGACCTTGCGCTTGGCCCACTTGCCGCCGGTCTTCTGGCCGACGCCCAGGTCGCCCCAGTGCAGCCAGGTGCCGTTGGCGCGCTGCCGGAAGAAGACCATCGACATGCTGTTCGTCGTGCTCTTGAGGTAGAGCGAGACGTCGAACCGCTGCCCCGGCCTGGCCTTGATCGCACAGCCGGGGGTCTGGATCAGAGCGCGCATCCCCGAGACCCTGACCTTCAGCTCGACCTTGGCGGCGCGCTTGCCGCCGTGGCCGGCCACGACCTTGGTGGAGCCCTTGTTCGAGCCCTTCCTGAACTCCTGCCAGCACTGCGGCATCTTGCCTGACAGCTTCTCCAGCGTGGGGTTCTTCACCAGATTGGCGGCCGCGTGCGCGGGCATCGCGCCGGGGACGATCGCGGCGACGGCCAGCACCGATCCGGAAAGGATCGCGCGTGCCCTGGGCCGGTGGAACCTCATGGGGGAACTCCTACGGATGACGCGTCTCACTGGTCACAGGCGATCTTGTTGCCGTCGAGGTCGAGCTTCTGCCGGTCGGCGCCCCTGACCTTGACGTCCCGGAAGCCGTTCAGCTTCAGCCACAGGCACTTGTCGGCGTACTCCTCGATCCCGTCGGGGAACACCCACGGAACGCACTGGCCCGTGTCGCCGTAGTTGTGGTCGCAGCCGTCGAAGTTCGCCGGGACGCTCGCCGTGCTCTCGGGGCCCGCACCGGGCGCCGTCGAGGGGAGCTTCTTCTCCTTCAGCCCCTTGGCCTGCGGCGTGACGGTCGGCTTCTCACTCGGAACGGTGTCCGGCGGGATCGGCTCGGCCGTGGGCGGGGAGGTGTCCTCCTGGTTCGCGGCCTGGACGGCGTCGCCGCCCTTGCCCTGCGGGCTTTCCGAGCCGTCCCGGTCGAGCAGCAGCCCCGCCACCACGACGGCGCCGACCACCACGGCGGCGAGCACCGCCCAGACCGCCTTGCCGCTCCTGCCCGGAAATGCCATGCCCGGCCCCACCCTGCTCACTCGACCATCACCGGATCACTCCGGACTCACCTGTCACAGGTGAGATGCAGATATCTCCCGACAAGTTCTGCCGACGCGCAGAACTTATCGCAGCAGTTCGCTCAGCGGGACGGTCTCCTGCGAACGGACAACCCGGCGGATCGGGGCCGGCGGCGCCGCTTCGTCCACGGGGGGCTCGGTGGCGCGGAACACCCAGCGCTTGTAGGCGTAGAACCGGAACACGGTGGCGAAGCCGGTGCCGATGACCAGCCACACGTTGCCGGCCAGCGCGCCACGGAAACCGAGCACATAGGTGCCGAAGCCGAGGAAGAGCTGGGTGATCAGCAGCCCGATCCCGTTGAGCGCGAAGAACAGCGTGTACTCGCGGCCCAGCCCGCTGCTCTCGCGGTGCCGGAAGGTCCAGTAGCGGTTCGCGAAGTACGCGAAGGTCGCCGCGACCAGGGTCGCGAGCCCGTTGGAGGTCAGCGGGCCGATGCCCCAGCCGCCGTGGAAGAGGTTGAACAGCCCGAACGTGATCACCGCGGCGATCGCGCCGACGCTGCCGAACTTCGCCAGCTCCCTGACGAGCCGGTGCAGCCGGTCGGCGATGCCCGCGGCCAGGCGGTCGGTCCGTACGCTCATCGCTCCGCACCCCCCGGGCCGGGGACGGCCGCGCGGAAGCCGATGCCCGAACCGGAGATCCGGACCGGGCCGCCCGCGCGGGGCACGAACACGGCCTGCCCCGGGGTGATCGTCTCGGTGGAGCCGTCGCGGGCGACCGTCAGCCCGCCCTCGGTGCAGAGGATCGCGCCGGGGCCCGGCGCGGGGACCTCGACGGAGTCGGGGCCCGCGGCCAGCCTGGTCAGCTGGAACTGGCGGACCGGAGCCTCGTACAGGGTCTCGCCGTTCGGTAGTTCGGCGCCGTCGACCCGGTCGGGTGGCGACGGCTCGAACCGCGTCACCGCGAGGAGTTCGGGCAGGTCGATGTGCTTGGGGGTGAGCCCGCCGCGCAGCACGTTGTCGGAGCAGGCCATGATCTCCACCCCGGTGCCCTGGAGGTAGGCGTGCAGGGTGCGGGCGCGGGCGAACATCGCCTCGCCCGGCGCGAGGGTCAGCAGGTTGAGCAGCAGCGAGGTGACCACGCCCGGGTCGGTCGGGTACTCGGCGGCGATCCGCCGCGCCCACACGTAGGCGGGCTCGTCGGGGTCGGCCGGTGTGGCCTCGACGACCTCGGCGACCAGGGCGGGGCGGTCGGCCTCCGGCCATTCGCAGAGCCGGGTGACGGCCTCGCGCAGGCCGTCGGAGCGCAGGACGTCCGCGATCCCGGCCAGCAGCGGCCCGGGGCCCGCGCTCAGGCCGTCCAGGAGGGCGGCCGAGTCGGCCGGGTCGCGGAAGCCGCACAGCGCGGTGAACGGGGTGACGGCGTAGACCAGTTCGGGTTTGGGCCAGTCGTCGTGGTAGCTGCGCTTGGGGTCGCCCACCGGGACGCCCGCCGCGTTCTCCCGCGCGAACCCGGCCGCGGCCTGGACGTCGTCGGGGTGGACCTGGATCGACAGCGGACGCTCCACCGCGAGGATCTTCAGCAGGAAGGGCAGCCTGTCCCGGTCGGGGCCCAGGACGCGTTCGGCGTCCCCGGCGCACAGGTCCAGCAGGGTGCTCCCGTCCGGCAGCCGGGACGGCGCGCCGGGGTGCGCGCCGATCCACAGCTCCGCCTCGGGACGGTCACTGGGGACCGGACGGCCGAACAGCTCGGCCAGAACGGTCCGCGAGCCCCAGTCATAGGGCCTGATGACGTTGTCGAGGCGGTAGAGCACGTTCATTGGTCGCTTTCCGTATGCGATCAGTAGCCGGAGGTCCGGGTTACTTGCGGCCGTAAGGGTACTTGGTCACCAGGCTCTTGAAGAGCTTGAGCGACGACTTGCTCTTCTCGAGACGGTAGTCGGCCTCACCGGGCTTGTTCATGTTGAAGTAGACGAGCCCGATGATGTCCTTGCGCTTCGCGATCGTGGTCAGCAGGTCCTTCAGATCGGCGTTGCGCCGCTTGCCCGACGCGGAGCCGGTCTCGGCGATCAGGACCGGCTTCTTGGTGAAGGTGCGGATCTGCTTGATCGTCGGCTCGATGAAGCCCTTGAAGGTCGCGTTGCGCTGGCCCTTGTAGTACCCGATCACGCCGACCCAGTCCACGTAGTTCTTGCCGGGGAAGTACGGCTTGAGCTTGACGTTGGGCATCGGGTAGACGACGTTCGGCGACCACATCCACTTGGCGTTGGTCGCGCCGTTCTTCTTGAAGACGTCGACCATGTGCCGCCACGCCTTGACGAACACCTTCGGTGAGTTCTTCTTGTTCTCGCCGTTGCAGGAGGTCGCGCCCTTGTGGCCGTTGCAGTTGCCCCAGTCGTACCACCAGCCGTTGAACTCGTGGAACGGGCTGATCATGACCGGGGTCTTGCTCGCCTTGACCTCTTTGGCGAGCTTGGTCAGATAGGCGTCCTGTTTGCCGCCGGCGATGGACGTCAGGCTGATGCCGTGCGACTCCAGCTCGAGCTGCGGCAGCGCGCCGCCCTTGTGGACGGCCTTAGCCCACTTGGTCGGGTACGGGGAGTACCAGCCCTGGAAGTACTTGACGATGTTGGGCGCGCGGCCGACGTTCTTCTTGAACGCCTTCGCCTGGGCGGCCGGGTTGTTCTTCGTCTTGCCCTCGGTGTAGATGCCGAGGTACTCGCGCGGGGCCGCCTTCTTCTTCACCTGGGCGGCGGCCGGTTCCACGGTCGACGCGCCGGCCGAGCAACCGGCGGCGAGGACGAGCGGGAGCACGGCTGACGCTGCGATGAGACGGACCTGCACGGGGCCTCCAGGGATCGGGGGACGGGACCTCCCCCGGCCAGCCGGGGGGCTGACCGGAGGATATGACACGCCTTTAACTGCTATTTACCGGAAGCCGACTGGGGCTTCTTGGTGTTGACGCCGTACGCGCCCTTCTTCAGGAACGACCGGAAGGTGTCCAGGGAGCTCTTGTTCCACTCCACGCGCCAGTCCGACTCGTTGTCGTTGAGGCCGGCCTTGTTCATGTTGAACCACAGGAACCCGATCACGTTCGGGTAGTGGGCCACCCCGGAGAGGAAGTCCTTGATGTCGGCGTTGCGGCGGCCGCTCGCCCAGGAACCGACCTCGGGGATGATGATCGGCTTCTTGGTGAACTTCCGGACCTCGACGAAGGTCGGGCGGAAGACCTTGTCGAAGGTGTAGATCCACTTCTTGGCGGGGTTGTGGTAGTAGCCGACGACGCCGACCCAGTCGACGGTCTTGGCACCCGGCCAGAACTGCTTCAGCCGGACGTTCGGCCGTGCGCCGACCTGGTTGACCTGCCACATCCAGATCGCGTTGGTCGCACCGACCGCGGTGAAGATCCGGTGCATCCGGTTCCACGCGTTGCGGAAGTCCGCGGCCGTGTTGTTGACCTTGCAGGCGTTCCAGTTCTCAGGGTTGTCGTTGGCGTGCGAGCAGTGGCCCCAGTAGTACCAGTCCCCGTTCATCTCGTGGAAGGCGCTGAAGGCGACCGGCACGTTCGCGGCCCGGATCGACAGGGCGAGCTGGCGGATGTAGTCGTCTTCGTCACCGTTGGCGATGTCGCGCAGCGTGATGTCCTCGGTCTGCAGTTCGAGCTCGAACTGCGGGATCACTCCGTACTTCCACAGGCCCTTCGCCCAGGCCACGTCGAAGCCGCCGCCCCAGTTGACGAACGACTTCACCATGTTGGGCTTCTTGCCGATCTTCTTGCCCCAGGCCGCGGCGCGCGTGGCGGGCGTGCCGGGCAGCGCGTCGTCGGTGAACACCCCGACGTACTCGCGCCGCGGGTACAGCAGCTTGTTCACGTTGAAGGCGCCGGGCGCGTTGTAGCGCTTGAAGCCCTTCGGCATCTTGTTGTTGTAAACCGGCTTGGGGTACTTCTTCCCCTTCGCCTTCGCGCCGCCGGCGACGGCCGCGTCGGCGTCCGCGGCCGGGGCTCCGGCGTCACTGCTCTTGCCCTGCGTCTCGAGCGGAGGTTCCACCAGGGCGTCCGTGCGGCCACTGGACTCAGCGGCGGCACTGGTGCTGCTGCTCGCCTTGGGCGCGGCGGGTGCGGCCGCCTGCTTGGTGGGCGCCTGGCCGGCGCAGGCCGTCGCGAGGACGACCGGCAGCGCCAGGGCGAGGAGGGGTCTGATGGACGTCATGACTGGCAGTACTCCAAAGTGATTAAGCGTCACTGCTTGACCGATACGTCGTTGGCGATCCAGATCTCGTGGCTGCCACGGGTCCAGCCGAGGCGGAACGGCACCGCGACGAGCACCCGGTAGGTGCCGCTGTCGCGCAGGGCCTCCTCCAACGCGCGGTCCGCGGGGGTGCGGAACGGTCGTTCGATGACCACGATCTCGAAACTCTGCTTCTTCAGTGC
Source organism: Actinocorallia lasiicapitis (assembly GCF_054778695.1). Classification (NCBI taxonomy): domain Bacteria; kingdom Bacillati; phylum Actinomycetota; class Actinomycetes; order Streptosporangiales; family Thermomonosporaceae; genus Actinocorallia; species Actinocorallia lasiicapitis. The sequence continues at coordinate 4,104 of NZ_BAAGZI010000172.1, read as the reverse complement.
CTTCCCGATGTCGCCCGTCACGGCGGAGGTGCCGGTCCACTGCGACGGTTTGGTCTTGTCCTTCAGCTCGTAGGTGATCGGCTCCGGGTCGGAGGCCAGATACCTGCCGGTGGGTGTGACCTGCGTGGACAGCACCGAGGCCAGCCGGGAAGCGTCCGGCCAGAGCGTATATTCATAGGCGGACTGGGCCATCCCGATCGACAGCAGCGCGACCGCCGCCATGATCCCGATCTGCGGGAACCGGAAGTGCCGTCCGACGATCCTGACCAGCCCGACCCCCGCCATGGTCGCGGCGAACATCGCCGCGTAGGCCAGCGGCGGCCGCCACAGCGGGGCCGTGGCCGGGGTCAGCGAGAGGAACACCGGCGCCAGGAACGACGGCAGGCAGAGGATCATCCCCAGGGCCACCCGCCAGCCCGCGCCGGGCGCGGTGTGCTCGAACCCGTGGACGGGGATCTCGTCCATCCGGGCGCGTTTGAGGTAGAAGCCGGCGCCCGTCACCGCGAACACGGTCAGCAGCCCGAGCCAGTGCAACGACCCCTCGGCGAGGGTGCCGATGTCCTCGGTGTCCGGCATCTTCAGACCGGTGGTGGCCGACGCGGTGTAGGCGGCCATCCCGAGCGTCGCCAGGACGAGCGGTGCGGTGCGTGCGGCGGCCCGCACCGGCGAACCCACCCGCACCGACACCAGCAGCGCCAGCAGCGCCACGACCGGCAGGTAGTAGAGCGCCGAGTAGTTGACGAACACGGCCATCGCGGCGACGGGCGCGGCCAGGAACACCGGCCAGGGCGGGCCCTGCCGGCTCTCGACCGTCAGCCAGGTCGCCAGGGCCAGCAGGGCGAGGCCCAGGGCGTCGACCGTGGCGAGCGCGCCGAGCACCAGGGTCGGGGCGATCACCGCGAAGCAGAACGCCGCGGCCAGGCCGACCCGCTCGTTGAACAGGCGGCGCGACCACGAGTAGACCATCGCGGTGCAGGCCAGCATCGCCAGCAGGCTCAGCCAGCGGGCGCCGCCGATGCCCAGCGCGTCGACCAGCTTCGGGTAGATCGACGGGCTGCCCGCCACATAGTCGCCGGTCCGGTACTCGGCGAGTGTGTGGATCTCGCCGCCGAACGGGGAGTTCCGCAGCCGCAGCGTCAGCGCGGCCTGGAGCAGCAGGATCACCCCGACCATGCCGCGGCTGACCCATTCGCGGCGTTTGCTGGGCCCCGGCGACCAGCCCATCGGGGGGGCCTCGGGAATCCGGTACGGCGACGGCTTGACGTTCGCCCGCAGCTTCTTGCCGCTTTCGGGGAGTGCTTCGGTCATGCTGTCAGCCACCATGGAAGAGACCCTTCGGGTCTCCTCCGATCCGAGGCGACTTCACCTGCTTCACGAACTCTCTCTCAGCCTGCGGCGTGCTGTTGATGTTGTAGTTGACCCACGCACCGAACTCCTTCTTGCGGACGTCGAACCAGACGAAGCCGATGAGGTTCGGGCTGTTGATCGTCGTGTGGAAGAGATGCCGGATGTCGGCCGGCTTGCGCAGTGTGGCGTCGGAGCCGGTCTCGGCGATCAGAACCGGCTTCTGGGTGAAGGCGCGCAGCTCGGTGAAGGTCGGCCCGAAGGCGTCCTTCATGATCCGCGGGTTGGGGACGGCGACCTGGTCCTTCTTCGTGGGTTCGCGCATGTAGCCGGAGATGCCGATCCAGTCGATGTAGCCGTCGCCGGGGAAGAACTCCTTGAGCCCCGGCTGGTCGTTGTACCGCTTGTCGGCTCGCGCGGTGTTCGGGCTCCACACCCAGATCACGTTGGTCGCGCCCATCTCGACGAACACGTCGTGGACGTGCCGCCAGGCGGCCGCGAACTCGGCGGGCTTGTTCTGCCGGGACGTGCCCTTGCAGGCCTCGCTGGGCTCGGCGCCCTCCCGCAGCCCCTTGGACGGCGTGCAGTAGCCCCACGGGTACCACCAGCCGTTGAACTCGTGGCCCATCGAGTAGGCGACCGGGACTCCCGTGTCGCGCAGCTCGGCCGCGTACCGTTCCAGGTAGGCGTCGAACTTGCCGGACGCGATGTCCTTGAGCGGCTCGTCGAACGGCTCGCTGTCGATGAACGGCAGCGCGCCCGACTTCCACATCTTCCGGACGGCGTCGGAGTCGAGGTCGCCGCCCCACTCCTGGAAGTACTTGACGAGGTTCGGCTTCTTGCCGATCCGGTCGGCGAGCTCGTCGCGCTGCTCCAGCACCTTGCCGGGGCCGCCCTCGTAGGTGACGCCCAGGTAGTCCATGGCGCCGGGCTTGAGCAGCGCCCTGACGTCGTAGACCTTGACCGGGCCGTCCTGCGGCTCCACGTCGGGCTTGTCGAGCGCGGGGTCGCCGCACGCGCCCAGCACGAGGGTGCCGAGCAGCGCGAGCGCCGCGCCGATGAGCCGCCGGTTCACAGGTCCTCCACGTGGTCTCTGAACTCGCGCGGCTGGACCAGCACCCGGCCGATCACCAGCGCGTAGAACAGGCCGGAGCTGAGCGCGATCGCGACGTCCGGCGGGTAGAGGTCGGTCATCCGCCAGGCGGCGAGCGCGACCCAGATCAGCGACAGCAGGCCGGTCCAGCCCGCGTAGGCGATCCAGACGCGGCGGATCTTGCTCTTCTTGGCGCCCTTGGAGCCGGTCGGGGCCCAGCCCATCTCGCGGCCGCGGACCATGTCCCAGATCGCGAAGACGTGCGCCCAGCCCTGCATCATGCCGACCGCCCACGCCTCGAGGCGGAACGGGGCGCGGTGCCAGGCCGGGAAGATCAGCGTCGCGTAGATGATCGAGGGGACCAGCCAGACCACCGCGTTCAGGTTCAGCAGGTCGGGGTGGAACAGCAGCATGACGATCGGCAGGATCGGCGCGATGATCGCGAACAGCGCGGTGTGCAGGTAGTAGAGCATTCCGGCGCCGAACGACAGCTTGGTGTTGAACGGCAGCGGCGCGTCCCAGAACTTCTTGCTCCACAGCAGCGAGAACGAGCCCATGCACCAGCGGTACTGCTGGTTGTGGAACGCCCGCAGGTTGTCGGGGCACACGCCCGCCGACAGCGCGATCGGGATGTACTTGGTGCCCCAGCCGAGGACCTGCAGGTCGTAGCCGGTGTGGATGTCCTCGGAGTGCTCGATCAGGGTGGTGCCGTTGTTCTCGTCCAGCGCCGAGCGGCGGTAGACCGCGCAGGAGCCGACGCAGATGGAGCCGTTCCGCAGCTGCCTGGTCACCTGGACCGACCGGTAGAACATCTCCTGTGACGCGCCCGCGCCGCGCTCCACCCAGGTCTGGTGGTCGAGCACGCGGAAGAACTGCGGGGTCTGCACGATGCCGACGGTCGGGTCGGCGTCCATCAGCGGCAGCACCTCGTTGAGGATGTCGTGCCGGGGCGCGAAGTCCGCGTCGAGCAGCAGGATGAAGTCGCCGTCCGAGCTGTGGAAGCCGAACTGGAGGTTGCCGGCCTTCTTGAAGTAGCCGCGGTTCTCGCGGGAGCCGTAGCGGAAGCCGAAGTCGGCGGCCATCGCGGCGAGCTCCTCGCTCGCCCCGTCGTCCAGCACATAAGGGACGCACTTGCCCGGGTAGTTCTCGACCACGCGGCGGACCGCGACCCACGTGTTGTGGATGACCTCGATCGGCTCGCCGCACACCGGCAGGAAGACGTCGACGCTCGGGTAGTGCGAGGGCTTCCAGTTCGCGACGAGCCGGTTGTGCTCGTCCAGGTCGAAGTTCTTGGAGAACAGGTCGAACCGGAGCGACAGCAGATAGTTGATCGCCGTGATCGCCAGGAAGGAGATCGCGATGACCAGTTCCTCGGCCGACAGGAAGATGAACGCGCTGATGACGATGCAGATGAAACTGACGAACGTGCCGATGTTCAGCAGCCACCGGTAGCGCCGGACGTAGGAGTACTTCTCCTCGTCATTGGGCGGCTGCGGCAGCAGCGGCGACGGGTCGGGGATGACCGGCACCGGGCGGAGCCTGCGGCCTTCGGGCTGGGGACGCCGCGGCATCGGCGGCAGGTCCTCCATGGTCCGCAGCGGACTGTCGGCGCCGGGCGGCGAAGGACGGTAGCGGGACGGGCCCGCGTTGCACAGGGCTCCCCGGCC
>NZ_BAAGZI010000171.1:0-11446 GCF_054778695.1 Actinocorallia lasiicapitis | reverse complement strand
TCTGGCAAAACCCTCTCTGGCGAGAGAGAGTCTCATCAATTGTCCGTATTGCCTCAAAGAAATCCTCAGACGAGGATCGATGACCAGACCGAAGCCCAGCCACCTATTATTTGGCACTGACTTTTAGCACGCTGTTGAGTTCTCAAGAAACGGTCTCGCTCTGTCGACCACCCTTGCGGGCTCTTTTCAGAGCAACCCTTCTAACTTACCAGCCCTTGCGGGCCTGCCAAACCCGCTCTTTCGAGCCGGTTCGAGTCTCAGGGAGTGTCGGCCTGTCCGGCTGACAAGAAGAACTCTACGCGGCCCTGAGAGAGCCGTCAAACCGAGGGTTCTCCCCCGCTCGCGTCTCGCCGAAACCACGGTTCCGAAAGATTCACTATGGGTAGGTACGCGATCACGGAGAGGAGGAGGCGATGCCGCTGGGCGCGTTCGATCGCTGGTGGAGAGCGCAGACGAGGCCCGGTAGGACATGGCTGTTCGTCCTCTGCGTCGGCCTGCTGCTGTGGGCGGCCTCGGTCCTCACCTATCTGCTGACCGACAACATCAACCAGATTCCCACGATCACCCAGCTCGGAAGCTACGTCGTCCCGGTCGCCTGGGTGACCTGGGCGTATGAGAACGGGCGGCAGGACGAGGTCTCGCTGGGGCTGCTGTTCCGGGCGTTCGTCTCCGGCGGGGTGCTCGGCACGCTCTGCGCGTCACTGCTGGAGACCTATCTGCTCGACACCCTGTCGGTCTGGCTCTACGTCGGCGTCGGGCTGATCGAGGAGGCAAGCAAGCTGCTGGCGCTGATGGTGGTCTGCCGGAACCTGCGGCGTCGCACTCCCAGGGACGGCATGGTCCTCGGCGCGGCGGTCGGGTTCGGTTTCGCCGCTTTCGAAAGCTCCGGCTACGCGCTCAGCGCGTTCCTCAGCGAGGACGGGGCCAACCTCCGCGGCATGGTCGAGACCGAGATCCTGCGCGGGCTCGTCGCTCCGCTGGGCCACGGGCTCTGGACGAGCATCCTGGGCGGGCTGTTGTTCTACGCGTCCCAGCCGAACCGCTGGCGGCTGGGCCCCGAGTTCTGGCTCTCCTATGGGGCGGTCTCGCTGCTGCACGGCCTCTGGGACGCCATGCCCGGCATCGGCAACGCCCTCGCCGGAATGATCGAGACCGGGAGGCTCTCGTTCGCCCGCCACCACGGCACCATCGACCCCACCGCTGGCACCACGACGCTCGTGGCCACCGCGATCCAGTGGTGCGGGCTGCTGGCGCTGGCGCTGCTCGGCACCGGCTGGAACCGCAGGCTGGCCACCCGGTTCCGGATGTTCGCGCCTCCGGAACCGGCACGGACCCGCGCCTGGCACTGGGTTCGCCATCGACGGCCCGGCGACGCCCACGACCCCCAGGAGACAGGACCGCGGAACGGGGCCTGAGATTCCGATTCGCGCTCCGGCCGACTCGCCTGTAAGCTTCTGTCTCGTTGCCAGGAGGAAATGCCTGGCGGCGGGGCTATAGCGCAGCTGGTAGCGCACCTCCATGGCATGGAGGGGGTCTGGGGTTCGAATCCCCATAGCTCCACAGTGAAAAGGCCGGTGCACTCGCACCGGCCTTTTGCGTTCCCCGTCAGAGACGGACGAGCATCTTTCCCGTGTTGGCGCCGCGCATCAGGCCGAGGAAGGCTTCGACGGCGTTGTCGATGCCGTCGACGACGGTCTCCTCCGCCCGGAGATCGCCGGAGGACAGCCAGGTGGCCGCCTGCGCGATGTACTCCGGCATCAGATGGTTGTGGTCGCCCACGATGAAGCCGCGGAGCGTCAGCCGCTTGCCGATCGCGAGCGCCAGATTGTTCGGCCCCGGCACCGGCCCGGTCGCGTTGTACTGGGCGATCGCCCCGCAGAGCGCGACCCTGCCGTGCGGGCGGAGCGCCCCGATCGCGGCCTGGAGCTGCTCCCCGCCGACGTTGTCGAAATAGACGTCGATACCGTCCGGCGCCGCCTCGGCGAGCTGGCCGACGAGGTCGCCGGCCCGGTAGTCGATGGCGGCGTCGAACCCGAAGTCGTTGCGGAGCCGGGCGCATTTCTCGGGGCCGCCCGCCGAACCGATCACCCGGACGGCGCCCAGCTTCCGTGCGATCTGGCCCGCCACCGAACCGACCGCGCCGGCCGCCCCCGAGACGAAGACGATCTCCCCGTCGCCGACCGGCGCGACCTCCTTCAGCCCCGCGTACGCGGTGAGGCCCGTCATCCCCAGGACGCTCAGATAGGACTGTTCAGGGGCGAGTCCGGTGTCCACGATCCGCGCCGAACGGGCCGGGAGGGTCGCGTACTCGCGCCAGCCGAACCCGTGCAGGACGGTCGCCCCGACCGGGATCTCCGGGCTTTCCGACGCGATCACCGTGCCGACCGCTCCCCCGTCCATGGCCTGGCCGAGCTGGAACGGCGGAACATAGGACTTGGCGTCGTTCATCCGGCTCCGCATGTACGGGTCGACCGACATCCAGTCGTTGCGGACCAGGATCTCCCCTGGTCCCGGCTGTTCGACCGGCCGCTCGACGACCGCGAAGTCGCTCAGATTGGGTTCGCCCACCGGCCGGGCGACCAGATGGACCTCACGTCCAGTCGTCATTGAGAACCCCCGAAAGTCAGCATCTCACCGGAGGCCTCCCCCAACCGGGGCAAAGCGATCGCCCCGTGGCGGTCAGGAGTTCCCGGACATCCAGCTCAGGACAGCCGCCTGGATCTCCTCGATCGGGACGTCGCGGTCATGGCGGGCGAGGCACCAGCGGATCCCGTACGGGCAGCGGATCACGCCCATCCGGTCGCCGGAGAAGGTGTCGTCGACCGGTGACATGGCCGTCGCCCCCGCGGCGACGGCGCGGTCGAACACCGTGTCCGGGTCCGCCGTCCAGTAGGTGAGGGTGAAGACGTTGCCCTCCGTCAGCGGCTGGGCGAGGCCGGGGATGTCCATCGGATCGCTGAGCTGCAGACGGGTGCCGTCCAGATCGAGGTCGGCGTGGGCGACGGTGCCGTCCGGGAGATCCACCCGCGCAAGGGTCTTCGCGCCGAAGACCTCCTCGTAGTAGGCGATCGCCTTGGCCGCCTCACGGACGACGAAGAAGGTGACAAGACGCTGGCTGCCCTCGGGGGCCGGAATTCTGTCGGTCATATGGTCCATCCTGGTCGGGTGAGCGGACGCCGGATTGGACGAACACGACACACGACGAGCGAGCACGGGCTGCTCAACGGCCCGGCCTTCGATTTCCTGCTGGAACGGGTGCCTGCGGCCGACGCGCTGACCGAGTACGTCGAACGGCACTGGATGACGTCGTGGAGCCTGCCGGACGGGCTGAGCGGGCCCGTCACGCTACTGCCGCATCCCTGCGTGAACCTGGTCTACGACAGCGGCGCGCTCATGGCGTTCGGGGTGGGGCGGGAACTGTTCACCTACACGTGCGAGGGCACGGGCCGGGTGTTCGGGATCAAGTTCCGGCCCGGTGGTTTCCAGCCGTTCCTGGGCCGGCCGCTGGCGGAGATCACCGACTCGGGGGTTCCGCTGGCGGCGCTCTGGGGCGAGGTCGACGCCGGACTGTTCGCGCATGACCTGTCCCGGGCGGACGGTCTGGAGGAGCTGGTCGCGGCGGCGGAGTTCCATCTGCGGGAGCACTGGCCCGAGCCCGACCCGCAGGTGGCGTTCGTGGGGGACATTGTGGACGCGATGCTGCACGACCGGTCCGTCGCACGGGTCGAGGACGTCGCGGAGCGGTTCGCGCTGTCGCCCAGGTCGCTGCAGAGGCTTTTCCAGCGGTACGTCGGCGTGACTCCGAAGTGGGTGCTGCAGCGGTACCGGCTCCACGAGGCCGCCGCGCGGCTGGCGGCCGAGCACACCCGACCGTGGGCGGAGGTCGCCGTCGAACTGGGGTACTTCGACCAGTCCCACTTCATCCGGGACTTCACCAGGGCCGTCGGGATGACGCCCGCGGCCTACGCCGAGTCCTGCGCCCGGCATGGGACGCCCGTCTCGGCGTGAGCAGGGCCGGAGAAGAAGGAGGTCAGAACGTCCATAGGTCGGTGACCGGGACGTCGAGGTCGGCGAGCAGCCGGCGCAGCAACGGAAGGGAGAGGCCGAGGACCGTCCCGTGGTCGCCCTCCAGCGCCTCGACGAAGAAGCCGCCGGGGCCGTCGATGGTGAACGCGCCCGCCACCTGGGCGGGTTCGGGCGTCGCCAGGTAGGCGTCGATCTCGGCGTCGGTCGGTTCACCGAAGCGTACGGCCGTCACCGAGGCGGCCGCGGCCTCCCGGCCGGTCGCCGTGTCGATCACGCAGTGGCCGGTGTGCAGGTAGCCGGTCTTGCCGCGGCGGGCCCGCCACCAGCCGCGGGCCTCCTGCGGCGACTCCGGTTTGCCCTGCGCCTGGCCTTCGAAGTCCAGCAGGGAGTCGCAGCCCAGGACGAGGGCGTCCGGGACGCTCACGGCCACCGCGCGGGCCTTGGCCCTGGCGAGGTCCAGGACCAGCGCTCCGGTCGACGGGGCGGTGATCGCGTCCTCGTCCACCCCGCTGACGATCACTTCGGGGGCCAGCCCGGCCTGCCGCAGCATCGCCAGCCGTGTCTTCGACCCGGAGGCCAGAATCAGTTCGCGCATGACACCCACCTCTGCATGACACCCGCCTATAGCGGAAGAGCCGCCCCCGGACGCTTCCGGTGACGGCTCTTTCTCTTTCCTGTGGAGCTATGGGGATTCGAACCCCAGACCTCCTCCATGCCATGGAGGCGCGCTACCAGCTGCGCCATAGCCCCTCGCGGCTGGTGACTTTCATCCCCAGCGCTCGATAAGCATATAGGACTTCGGCGGGTCCTTCGAACCGTCGATCCGGGCAGGTCAGGCCCTGTCGTCGCTCATGATCGGTTCGGGCAGGGTCCCCGCGTTGTGGTCGACCAGCCGCCAGCCGGAACGGCCTTCGGCGAGCACGGACCAGCAGCAGTTCGACAGACCGCCGAACCGCTCCCACAGCTCCTCGGGAAGCCCGAGCATGTGGCACATGCCGAGCCGGAGCGCGGCGCCGTGCGAGGCAACGACCAGCACGCCCTCGTCCTCGACGTCGGCGACGGCACGTTCGAGCGCGGCGCCGACGCGCTTGGCGACCTGGGCGCTCGTTTCGCCGCCCGGCGGCTGCCAGATGGCGTGCTCCTTGGGGTAGCGCGCCCGGATCTCCACACCGGTCAGGCCTTCCCATTCGCCGCCGTCGCGTTCCTTGAGGTCGGCGTCGTAGGAGAGGGTGAGGCCGGTGAGGTCGGCGAGTGCCTGGCCGGTGTTAGCCGCCCGCACCAGCGGGGAGGCGACGATCGCGGTCGGCTTCAGGGCGGCCAGCAGCCGGGCGGCCCGCTCGGCCTGGGCGACGCCCGTCTCGGTCAGCGGGATGTCGGTCTTGCCCTGGAACCGGTTCTCGACGTTCCAGGCCGTCTGGCCGTGCCGCCACAGCACGATCTTGCGCTTCGCGTTGCGCGCCGGGGAGTCGCTCAAGCGGTACCCCGGGCTCGCTGCGCCATGTGCGCGTTGATGTCGGCGGGCAGCTCGACGGCCGGGCAGTCCTTCCAGAGGCGTTCGAGCGCGTAGAAGCTGCGCTCATCCTCATGCTGGACGTGCACGATCAGGTCGATGTAGTCCAGCAGGACCCAGCGGCCCTCGCGCTGGCCCTCGCGGCGGACGGGCTTGGCGCCGCCCTCTTCGCGCAGGCGCTTCTCCACCTCGTCGACGATCGCGGCGACCTGCCGGTCGTTCGAGCCGGAGCACAGGAGGAAGGCGTCGGTGATCTGAAGCTGGTCACTGACGTCGTAGGCGATGATGTCGTCGGCGAGCTTGTCTGCGGCGGCCTCGGCGGCCAGCCTGACGAGCTGCACGGCTCTCTCGGATGCGGTCACGGTCTGGTCGTGGTCCCTCTCAAATTGCCGATATGAGCTGCTCCAGCCTAGCCGGACCGGCCGAGTGGACCTAACAGTTATGGATCGCGGGTCATCCGCCAGGGGTGTACAGGGACCGTTTCGCTATGTATTGCACGATGCCGTCGGGGACGAGGTACCAGATGGGCTGGTGGGCGGCCACCCGGTCGCGGACCTCGGTGGAGGAGATCGCCAGGGCGGGGACCTCGACCAGGCTGACCCGGTCGGCGGGCAGCCCTGGATCTTGCAGCGGGTGGCCGGGACGGGTGCAGCCGACGAAATGGGCGAGGGTGAACATCTGTTCGGCGTTGTGCCAGCTGAGCATCTGGCCCAGGGCGTCGGCGCCGGTGATGAAGTAGAGCTCGACGTCCGGGCCGAACAGGGCCTGCATGTCGCGGAGCGTGTCGAGGGTGTAGGTGGGGCCGCCGCGGTCGATGTCGACGCGGCTGACCCGGAAGCGCGGGTTCGAAGCGGTCGCGATGACCGTCATCAGATAGCGGTCCTCGGCGGGGGTGACCTGCTTGTCGGCCTTCTGCCACGGTTCGCCGGTCGGGACGAAGACGACCTCTTCGAGATCGAAGAGGTGCTGGACCTCGCTCGCGGCGACGAGGTGGCCGTGATGGACGGGGTCGAAAGTGCCGCCCATGATGCCGATCCGGCGCTTGCTCATGGTGACCAAGCCTAAAGCAGGCCGTTCCGGGACGGTCGGGACGGCCCCGGTTCCGGCGCTGACCTGGGCGGAGATCACCCGGCTTAGAAGAACGAACTTGCGATAGATCTCGTTGGAACCCTGGTCTGGAGCCGTTCGTCCGAAATAACATGCCCGACATGACGAACACCCCCGATCGTGCCCGCACTCGTTTCCCGGGAATCTCCTCCCGGGCCTACGAGCACCCCCTGGACCGGTCGGCGCTCGTCGCCCTGCGGTCCCTCACGGGCTTCGACACCGTGCTCCGCAAGCTCTCCGGCCTGATCAGCGAGAGGGCCATCCGGCTGATGTTCCTCGGCGGCGCGGTCCGGGTCTCCGAGCAGCAGTTCCGGAACATGCACGACATGCTCCGCGACACCTGCTACATCCTCGACGCCGAGAAGGTCCCCGAGCTCTACGTCATCCAGGACCCGCAGCCGAACGCGATGGCGATCGGCACGGACAACCCGTTCATCGTCCTCAACACCGGGCTGATCGACCTGCTCGACGACGAGGAGCTCCGGTACGTCATCGCGCACGAGGTCGGCCATGTGCTGTCCGGGCACTCGGTCTACCGGCAGATGGCGCTGATCCTGACGGGGCTCGGCGCGCGGCTGGCGTGGGTGCCGCTGGGCAACATCGCGATCGGCGCGATCCTCATGGGCCTGCAGGAATGGCAGCGCAAGTCCGAGCTCTCCGCCGACCGGGCCGGGCTGCTCGCCGGGCAGGACGTCGAGGCGGTCAAGCGCGCGTTGATGAAGATGGCGGGCGGCTCCCGGCTCCACGAGATGTCGACCGAGGCGTTCCTCGCCCAGGCCCGCGAGTACGACGAGTCCGGCGACCTGCGGGACGGCCTCCTCAAGTTCCTCAACCTGATGCGCCGCACCCACCCCTTCGCCGTGATCCGGTTCGGCGAGATCATGAAGTGGCACGGTTCCGCGGAGTACCAGGCGATCCTGGCGGGCGACTACCCGCGCCGCGGCGACGACCCCAACGCCTCGTTCACCGACGAGGTGAAGAACGCCGCCAAGTCCTACCGCGACTCCTGGAACGCCACCTCCGACCCGTTCGTCGGCAAGGTCCGCGATGTCGCGGGCGGCGCCGCCGACCTCGCCGGCTCCGTCTTCGACCGGTTCGGCCGCCGCCCCAACGGCGACGCCAACGCCTGACCAGCGCGACACGAAAAGGGCGAGCCCATCGGGCTCGCCCTTTCTCATGCGACGACTAGGCGGCTAGAAGGGGGCGGGGAGCAGGAGTTCGACGTTGCGGTCCTCGGCCTTGCCCGCGGCCTTGACGTCGCGCTGCCAGTCGTTGGCCGACAGTTCGCGCGAGATCGACGCGAGTTTCGCCGGGTCGGACAGCCGGGACGCCGACTCCGGCGCGGACGTGTCGAGCACCGTCGCGAAGATCGACAGGGTGCCGTCGCGGTTGTCGGCGAGCTCGATCAGCCGGCTCTGCTGCGGCCAGTCGATGTGGGCCGCGGTGCTGACCTCCCAGAAGCCTCCGGGCGGGCCGCTCTTGCGGCGGTGCACGGCCACCTCGTTGACATGGGTGTGGCCGTTCACCCAGAGCACGACGTTCGGGAAGCGCAGCAGCAGCTTCTCAATCTCGGCGCCGAGCACCCGGCCACCGCCCAGTGGATTGGACATCGTGTCGAGCGTGTGATGGCTGAACAGGACGAACAGCCTGTCCTTCGCCGAGTGCTTCACCGGCTTGCCGGACTTGTCCAGGTAGCGGGTGGAGCCCGCGACGAGCTCCCGCTCCAGCCACTCGAACTGGGCGCGATCGAGCGAACCGTCGGCGTAGCCGGCCTGGTTGCAGGTGTCGAGCACGATCCCTCGCACCACACCGCGGTCGAACCCGTAGTAGGCGGTGCCGTCACGCAGGTTGGCGGCGGTGTAGCCGTGGCCGACGCCGTGCTCGCGCACCACCTCGGCGCGCGACAGCAGCCGCCGGGACGGGTCGGGCGTGACCTGCCGGAACGGCCCCGACCGGCTCGCGGTCATCTTCTTGATCGCGGCCTTGTCGCCGCGCTTCAGCACGGCGGTCAGCTCGCGCTCCTGCGCCTCGGAGATCGGTGCGACGATCTTGATTCCGCCGACGGCCAGCTCCTTGAAGAGCGGCAGATGCGGCAGGTTCCCCTGGATGAGCCCGTCGTGGTTGCCGTAGACCGCGTACCAGGGGGTCCGCAGACCGGTCGCGTCGAACGGCCGGCGGGCCGCGTCGTGCAGGCCGGGGAGCTTCGGGAACCCGTACTTGCTGGTGGGCTGATCGCGGAGACCGGGCTCGGGATGCCAGAACCGGCTGTCGGGCCAGGCCATGACGCCCTCGTACCTGCGGTGGTCGCCCGAGTCGGGGCGGACGCGCCGGCCGTCGAGCACATCGATGACCCAGCGGACCTCGTTGTACTGGGCGTTGTCGGCCGCGTCGCCGGTGTTGATCGTGAAGGCGAGCGGCGCGCCGGTGACGGGGCCGCGGCCGACCCGGTTGACGGCCCTGACCATGCTCTCGGCCACCTGCGTGGTGAGCATCTCCTGCGGCCGGTAGGCACCGCCGACTGGCAGCGCGGACAGCAGGCCGCCCGGGTCGCTGATCCGGTCGAGGTACTCCACCCGGGCGGGCGACTGGGCGTCGACGATGTGCACGTCGGTCAGATGGGCGAACGCGACGATCGGGGTCCGCTTGGTGGCGCGCCCCCGGGCGGCGGCGCCGCCCAGATCGTCACGGAGCAGATGGGGCTCGCCGGGACCGGCGACGACCTTCCGGTAGCCGCCCTTGCCTGGCGCGCCCAGCCGCAGGGCGCGTTCGAGGGTGGTGCCCGCGGACGGGCCGCGCAGCCCGGGCTTGGCCCCGGCGCCACGCCCCGGATAGACGACGAGGCCGGAGGTCACGGCGCCGAGCGCGGCGCCCTTGAGCACCTTGCGGCGGGAGACGGGGTTGCCGAGGGGCGGGGTGTCGGGGGTCACAAGGAAACATGAAACCACAGAGTGACATCTGTTGGCCAGATGTCACTCTGCTGAGGTTCGGACCCGTGGTGCTCAGACTCCCCGCAGATGGCCCTCGCCGGTGAACACGTACTTGGTCGACGTCAGCTCCGGCAGGCCCATCGGACCGCGCGCGTGCAGCTTCTGGGTGCTGATCCCGATCTCGGCGCCGAACCCGAACTCCTCACCGTCGGTGAACCGGGTGGAGGCGTTGACCGCGACTGCCGCCGAGTCGACCAGCGCGACGAACCGCTTGGCCGCCTGCTGCGACGTGGTGACGATCGCCTCGGTGTGGCCCGAACCGTAGGCCCGGATGTGCTTGACGGCGTCCTCCAGCGAATCGACCACGGCCGCGGCGATGTCGAGGGAGAGGTACTCCACCCGCCAGTCCTCCTCGGTCGCGGGGACGACGTCGGGGCCGTACGCCGCGATCCGCTCGTCACCGTGGACGGTGACGCCCGCGTCCTTGAGCGCGGTCAGGGCGAGCGGCACGAACGCGTCGGCGATGTCGCGGTGGACGAGGAGGGTCTCGGCGGCGTTGCAGACCGACGGCCGCTGCGCCTTGGCGTTGATGAGGATCTTCAGCGCGACGTCGAGATCGGCCGCGGAGTCCACATAGACCGCGCAGTTGCCGACCCCCGTCTCGATCACCGGCACGGTCGACTCCTCGACCACCGAGTTGATCAGCGAGGCGCCGCCACGCGGGATCAGCACGTCGACCAGGCCGCGCGCCCGCATCAGATGCTTGACCGACTCGCGGTCGCGGCCCGGCACGAGCTGGATCGCGTCGACCGGGACCCCGGTGCCCGCCAGCGCGTCGCGCATGACCTGGACCAGCGCGACGTTGGAGTCGTACGCCGACGACGAGCCACGCAGCAGCACCGCGTTGCCGCTCTTGAGGGTCAGTGCGGCGGCGTCCACGGTGACGTTCGGCCGGCCCTCGTAGATGATCCCGACCACGCCCAGCGGGACCCGGAGCTGCTTGAGCTCCAGCCCGTTCGGCAGGGTGTACCCGCGGACGATCTCCCCGACCGGATCGGGCAGCCCCGCGACGTTCCGGACGGCCGCGGCGATGGCCGCCAGCCGGTCGGCGCTCAGGCTCAGCCTGTCGATCATGTAGCCGGCGGTGCCCGCGGCGCGGGCCCGTTCGACGTCCACGGCGTTCGCGGCGAGGATCTCTTCGGCGCGGGCCGTCAGCGCGTCCGCGATGGCGTGCAGCGCCGAATCCTTGACGCCGCGCGGCAGCGGAGCGAGGTCAGCCGCCGCGGCACGCCCGCGCGCCGCCACCTCCAGAACCTGCTCGCGCGTGCCTTCGCTCATCGCGTTTCCGCCTTTGCTTCGGAGGGCTCACCTGTGCGAACCCGATCGGTGGATCCTATGGTGCCCCGGATCGGGGCACACCCGCGTTTCACCCTGTGGACGACCGTGGTGGACGACCGTGCCTGTGGACAACTCGGGGGGCCGGGGAGTTCAGCGATGCAGAATGACGAGGCGGTCCCGGTGGATGAGCTCGCGCTCGTACTCCGAACCGTGCTCGCGCGCCAGCCAGCGCGTCGAACGGCCCATCAGTTCGGGAATCTCCGAGGAGTCGTAGTTGACCAGCCCCCGCGCGACCGTCCGCCCGGACGGGTCGCACAGATCGACCGGGTCGCCCGCGGCGAACTCACCGCGCACACCCGTCACGCCCGCGGGCAGCAGCGAGCTGCGCCGCTGGACGACGGCCTGCACGGCCCCCTCGTCGAGGATCAGCTTGCCCTGGCCGGTGGTCGCGTGCGCCAGCCAGAGATCACGGGTGGACGGCCGGTGCGTCCCGGCGTGGAACAGCGTGCCGACCCGCCCGCCCGCGACGGCCTCGGCG
>NZ_BAAGZI010000170.1:0-11508 GCF_054778695.1 Actinocorallia lasiicapitis | reverse complement strand
CGGGGTCGGCGGACAGGGTGGCCAGGGAGTCGGCGGCATCGGCGTCGCTCCGCTCGTCGACGATCATGTCGAGGAGGGTCGGGACGGCGTCGGCCACGCCTCGGGAGCCGAGGGACAGGGCGGCCGCCCGGCGGAGCGCGGGGTCGGGGGCGGTGAGGACGTCGCGGAGGAGCGCGGTCGCCGCTTCGGTGGGGATCTCGATGAGGGACTGGACGGCGCGTTCGCGGATCGCGGGGTCCGGGGCGGCGAGGCCGTCCGCGAGGAGGGGCAGGGCGGCGTCGCCCGTCTGGGCCAGCGCCCAGCGCAGCGCGCCCGCGACGTGCGGGTCGCTCTCCCGCAGTGCGGCTTCGACCAGCGCTTCCACCGGCATCGCGACGCCCGACAGCGCCGACCGCTGGCGCTTTCCCGCGCTCTGCGAACTCAGGCCCTGGAGGAGCGCGACGACCTGGAGGACGTCCTCCCATCCGCCGGGCTCCGCGGCGCCGATCCGCTCCAGCCTGGTCAGGAGTTCGGTCTCGGCCGCGATCCGCTCGCGCGTCCGGCTGAGGAGATCGTCGACCAGGTCGGACGGGCGGAAGCCCGGATCGTCCAGCGCCCGCCCGACCTCACCCAGCGAAAGCCCCAGCGACCGCAGGCTCTCCACATGGAAGATCCGCCGGATGTCGGCGTCGGAGTACTCCCGGTAGCCGCCGCTGGTGCGGCCCGTCGGCCGCACCAGCCCGAGCGAGTCGTAGTAGCGGAGCATCCGGGCGCTGACGCCGGACCGCCGCGCCACCTCGCCGATCAGCATCCAGGCTCCCCGAGCGCCACGACCCGTTTCGCCTCCTCGACCGCGGCCTCGAACCCGAGCTCGGGATCGGCCAGGAGCCGTTCGGTGACGTCCGCGTGCTGCCTCGCCTCGCCCGTCACCGCGCGCAGCACCGGCAAGATCACTTCGCCGAGGCCGACGAGGGCCTGGCTGAGGCTCAGCCGCGTGTCCCGGCCGCCGCGGCCGAGCTGGGTCGCCAGCACCGCGGCCAGCGCGGCCTTCTCGGCATCCGGGACCAGGAGGACGGCGGCCCGCCAGGCGGCCCGGGCGACCTCGTCGTCGGGATCGGTCAGGACGTCCGGGGTGAGCACCGTCCAGGCGCGGCGGTCTCCGATCTTCGACAGGGTGTGCAGGGCCTGGCTCCGCGCCTGCCCCGTCCCGTCCCGGACCTCCGTGAGCAGGCGGGGCACCGTCACGGCCGCCGAGTGGCGGGTGAGGGCCCAGGTCAGCATGTCGCGCACGAAGAAGTCGGGCTCCACCGCGCAGCGCGCCACGAGCGCGTCGACGGAACTGTCGTCGGGCGACGTCCCGGCCGCCAGGGCCCGCTGCAGACGCTCCGACGCGTCGCCCCGGCCCAGCTCCGACATGATCATTAGAACCACCTCCTTCCTCCAGTGAAGACCCTGCCACGGTGTCAAGGTCAAGCGTCCGGCCTGATCAGCCGGTCGCGGCGGCGGGTCAGTTGGGCGATCTCGGCGGGGTTGGCGGCCAGTTCGATGGCCTTGGTGTAGGCGGCCCGGGAGTGGTCGGGATCGCCGAGGCGGCGCAGGAGATCGGCGCGGGTGGCGTGGAAGGCGTGGTAGCCGTCGAGGTCGGTTCTGAGCCGGTCGACGGTGGCCAGCGCGACCCGGGGGCCGTCGAGTTCGGCGAGCGCGATCGCCCGGTTGAGGGCGACGATCGGCGACGGGTCGAGCCGGATGAGCTGGTCGTAGAGTGCGACGATCTGCGTCCAGTCGGTGTCGCGCATCTCCCGCGCGGACGTGTGGACGGCGTTGATCGCCGCCAGAATCTGGTAGCGGCCGGGTGATACTCCTGTGGCCAGGCGTTCCCGGACGAGCCGATGGCCCTCGGCGACGAGCGCCGCGTCCCACCGGCCGCGGTCCTGCTCGTCGAGAGAGATCAGTTCGCCGGTCGGCGTGACCCGCGCGGCCCGGCGGGCCTCGGTGAGGAGCATCAACGCCAGCAGCCCGGCCGCCTCGCCGTCCTCCGGCAGCAGGACGCGGACCAGCCGGGCGAGCCGGATCGCCTCACCCGTCAGATCCGGACGAACCGGGTCGGATCCGGACGCCAGATAGCCCTCGTTGAACACGAGATAGAGGACGGCCAGCACCCCGCCGACCCGGCCCGGCAGATCCTCCGCCGACGGCACCCGGTACGGAACCCGCGCCGCCTTGATCTTGGTTTTGGCGCGGGTGATCCGCTGCCCCATCGCGGTCTCCCGCACGAGGAACGCGCGGGCGATCTCGGCGACGGTCAGCCCGCCGACCAGGCGCAACGTCAACGCCACCCGCGTCTCCATGGCCAGCGCCGGATGGCAGCAGGTGAAGATCAGGCGGAGCCGTTCGTCGTCGATGACACCGAGCGGCTCGGACGGTTCGCCGTACCGCGACTGGGCCTCCCGCTGCCTGGCGTCGCGTTTGTTCTCGCGCCGGAGCCGGTCGACGGCCTTGCGGTGGGCGGTGGTCGTCAGCCAGCCGCCGGGGTTGGGCGGCACCCCGTCGTCCGGCCACCGTTCGACGGCGGCCGCGAACGCCTCGGCCGCCGCCTCCTCCGCGACGTCGAGATCCCCGAACCGTCCGGTCAGCACGCCGACCACCCGAGCCCACTCCTCCCGGTGGGCCCGGACGATCGCGTCCCGCACGTCGCTCACAGGAAGGGCCGCACCTCGGTCTTCCGGTTGCAGGCCCTCGACCCGTCGGCGGCCAGCTTCAACGCCACGTCGAGGTCGGGCGCCTCGATGATCCAGAACCCGATGAGGAATTCCTTCGACTCCACGAACGGCCCGTCGGTGAACAGCGCCGCCCCGTCCCTGCCGTCGATCACCGTCGCGGTGTCGGGCCCGCCGAGCCCCCCGGCGAACACCCAGTGCCCTTCGGCCCGCAACCTCTCATTGAACTCATCGATCGCCACCTCCTCCTCGGCCGTGGCCAGTTCCCCCGACTCAGCGATCACCGAGACCAAGTACTGCATCCAGCTCTCCCCACCTCCGGCGGCACCGCTTCAGGCACCCGCTCACCCCCACAACGAACCCCCACCCCCCGATCCGACACCCCTCCCCGAATTTCTTCTTCCGAACCCCCAAGCGATCTTGTCCGTCCCACAGGCATGAACACGGATCGAGACCTGTGCTGGGACGGCTGCGTCAACGTCAGAGACCTGGGTGGCTTGGGAAGCATCCGGCGAGGCGCGCTGGTACGCATGGAGGCCCCCACCTACCTGACCCCGCAGGGCTGGGCGGCGGCCTACGACCACGGCGTCCGCACCATCCTCGACCTCCGAAACCTCACGGAAGGCGACCCCGACCTCACCCCGCGACCCGCAGAAATCACCCTGGTGCACACACCACTGGATCCCGTCGGCACCCCGTTCTACGAACGCTGGCTGAAGATCGACGGCCTGGGCACGCCGCTCCACTACCAGGCGCTCCTCGCCGAACATCCCGAACGGGTCGTCGCCGCGCTCCGTGCGATCGCCGACGCCGCCCCGGGCTGCGTCGCCTTCCACTGCGCGGGCGGCAAGGACAGAACCGGCCTCCTCGCCCTGATCCTCCTCACCCTGGCCGGAGCCACCCCCGACGAGATCATCGCCGACCACCTCCTGACCTACGACCGCATGAAACAGCGCTACCTAGACCACGGCGCCGGAGACCAACGAGCCCTCACGACCAAGATCCTCGCCCAGCACAACACCACCATCGAAGCCACCCTCACCGCGACGATCACCTCCCTCCCCCTCCCCGACCTCCTCCTCTCCCACGGCCTCACCCAACCAGAACTCACCCGCCTCACCACCCGCCTGACCACCTGACCCCGCACGGGAACGCTCGGCTTTGGGTTAGTTGATGTTGATGTAGGTGGTTCTGCTTGACGGGAGGTGGTTCACGTGGCCGGGGAAGGACACCTTCCAGTGGCCGTCCTTGGTGGCCTTGAAACGCATCTTGAACGCGCCGTGCCGCAGAAGTTGCTGGCCCGCCTGCTGCCAGGTCTTGGCGCCCTTCGGCTTGTACCAGTACACGGCCCGGCCGCCCTTCGCAGGAAAGTAGCCGCCCAGGACGCTGCCGGAGATCGTGAACCTGGCACCGCGCTCGGGCGTCTTCGGAGAGACGCGCAGGGGAGAGATCTTCGAGGTCCGGCGCAGGTCGAAGAAGAACGCGCGGCTCAGCGCTCTGAGGTCGGTCCTGACCGGCGAACTGTTGGGGCTGTACCCGACGTACTCCAGCCGCCAATAGCCGCGAAGCGGCCATTGCATGTTCTTCGCGATCCTCCCCCAGGACAGCCGACCGGCGTCGGACGTTTTGCCCAGGAACACGCCTCCACCGAGGTCCCACTGCTTACCGTCAGACGAGTAGTTGAGGTTGACGGCCGCCCGGGCGACGGAACGGTGGAAACCGGTGAGCCTCGGCCGGATCAGGGTCGTCTCACCGGTGAGGGAGGAGCTGCCGGAGTGGGTTTCCCGGCGCAGTTTGAGCCCGCTGAACACCGTCAGGTCGCCCACGTCCATCCGCACGTCGTCTGAGCATCGGGTATCCACCGAGGAGACGGTTCTGATCCCGAAGCAGGCGCGGAAGGAACCGTCCGCCGTCACCGGCTGGGTGGTGGAGAAGGTGCCGTCCGGCGCGGTCCTCAGATTGGGGATGGGCAGCGAGTAGTTCTCCATCTCCCGGTAGTAGTGGAGCTCTATCGGCTGGGATCCGCCCGGTCGCCACGACCCGTCGGCCTGGCGGAACTCGAGCAGGCCCCTGACCGTGGCCTTGCCCCCCACTTCGAACGGCCGGAGCACACTGGCGTCGCTCGACGCGGACACCCGGACGTCGTCAACGGTCATCTCGGCGGCATGTGCCGCGGGGGTGACGGTCATCCCGAGGGCGGCGGCCGCGAGGACCGCGATCGAAGCCCGCTGTGAACGCTTCACTTGATCTTCACCCACTTCGTCTTGCTGGTGGTCGACGCCGCGTGCTGGTTTCCGGTGAACACGACACGCCAGTACCCGCTGCGACGGTTCTTGAGGGTCGCCGCGTACAGGCCACGTGCGTTCGTCACGGTCGTCGTGACGTAGGTCCAGGCCTTCCGGCTGGACGCACGGAAGTAGATCTTGAGTTTCCGTTTCGGGAGCATCCGCTGGTCATCCAGGTCGAGCAGGTCGCCGGAGACCTTCACCTGCCTGCTCTTCTTCGCGTCGGCCGTGAACGACAGGCGCGTCCGGTCCGGGGCCATCGTGAGATGAACCGGTACCGACACGCTCTCGGCGCTGTGCGGGGAACCCCAGTAGTGCAGCCGCCAATAGCCTTCCTGGACGAAGGCACCGCGGGGGAACGCGGTACGCCCATAGGTCGCCAGACGGTCGGTCGACGCGACGAACCACCGCTGTTTGTCGCTGGAGTACTCCAGGCTGAGCAGCCCCGCGCCCATCATGCCGTTGGGCTGCTGCGCGTCGTAGCCGGGCCAGGACAGGCGGCCCAGCACCTGAAATTCGGTGTTCCGGTGGACGGGTCCCGTCGGCCAGCCGGTCGCCTCGAGCCGGGTCACGAAGGGATAGGGAAGGTCGACCTTGACCTCCGCCGGCGTGAACCGGTTCTGCCCGTCGTACCGCGCCCACCATGATCGGGTACGTCCCGGTGAGACCGAGACGCGCTCGCCGGTGAAGGTCGAAATCCCGGCTGAGCCGTCATAGCCGACCGTCACCGCCTGGGAGCCCAAGGGGTACCAGCCCTCGGGGCCTTCCAGCTCCAGGACCGGGTACAGGTCGACGACGCCCTCGGTCGAGGTGGCATTGACCAGCAGCCGGAGCCTGGTCCGCGGCGGTTCGTCGGCGTGCGCCACCGCGGGCGAGAGCAGGCCCGCTATGAGGGCCACGGCCAGCGCCGCCGCACGATTCCGGAACATCAACGTCCTCGATCCTTTCGGGCGTTCCCGGTCACCGCGAGGAACGCTCCTCGTGAGGTGGTGCCGAGATGGGTGGCGTCGGCGGCGAACACGGCGGAGAACTCGCCGGTGGCCGAAGCCCTGGTCCTGAACCGGAACCGGCCTGACGCATCGGTAGTGACGGTGCCGACGTGGACCGGAGTCGACCGGTCGGCGTCCAGGAACATGATCCGCAGGGTCCGTTTGGCAAGCGCCTTGGCGCATTTGCCCGCGGTGTCGCAGCTCAGGAGCCGCCCGCTGTAGATGACCGGCGAGCCGCCCTTCACCGTGGACGGGGCGACCTTCTCGGACCTGACACTGGCTTTCGCGCGCATCTCGACCCAGCGCCGCGCTTCGCTCGGCAACTGAACGCCTGCCCCGGTGAAGCGGGCGATGAGCGACCCTGTGACCCTGGTCTTGATCTTTCCGGCGAACGAGCCGTCCCGCTTGGTGCGGACCCTGGTCAACTCGACGGCCTTCGTGGTGCCGCGGCGCAGAGAACGGATCGAGACGGTCCGGATGCCCGGCGCGACCCAGGACCGTCCCTTCTTGACCGTCAGGCGTCCGGTGAAGGAGACGGTGTGCGCTGCCTTGCTGGTGCGCGTGGACAGGATCGTGCGGGTGCCGTCCCGGATCTCGACGCGCCGGAGCGGGCTACGGGAGGGGAGAGTGTAGGCGTTGCCGGCGAAGGCCACCCGCCAGTATCCGGAGGCGGTGGCCTTCGCCTCCAGCCAGAAGCGGTCGGTCGCGTCATAGCCGCCGAGGAGGCCCCTGTCCGCGGGCTTCCAGGTCCGTCCGTCGGCGGAGAACTCCAACGTGACCGGCTGGTGGTCGAGCGCTCCCGACCTCATGCCTCCCGACCAGCTCACCGAGCCGACGAACGTCAACATCGAGCCCGAGGCGACAGGTCCCGTCGGCTCGACGATCATCCTGAAGAACGTTCGCACGACCGAAGTGAACGTGATCTTGCGGGAGGTCACCGGCAGGCCGTCCACGTAGGAGGACGCCACCAGCGTCGCGCTGTTCTCGCGGAAATAGGCCCACGAACCCGGGACGGTCACCGCGTACCGGCCTGAGCCGTCGGTCCGGCCCCTCGCCTGCTCGAAGATCCCACCGGAGGTGGCGATGTAGGAGATGACGACCTCGGCGTCGGCCACGGGCTCCGCCGCCGACGTGCCCGATCCGCCCGTCCGGGTCAGGATGCCGCTGGCGTTCAGAGGCTCCTCGGTGACGTAGGGTCCGGGCACGTCGAGGCTGAGCACGGCCCCGTCCGCGGCGTTCGCGCTCTGCGGCGCCCCGGCCACTCCGGCGACGAGGAGCAGCGCGACGACGATCCAACGACTGATACGCATGGTGACCTTGGGAAGTGAGAGACAAAAGCCTCCTGGTTATATCAGACAGATAGTGACAATTCGCCCAAACGGTACGTTCGGGTCGTCTTCTCTGGGGGTGGAGGAGGCCGCGTCACGGTCAAGGGGCGGCCAGGGCCGCGGAGCGGGTTTGGCGGGCGATGGTGGCGAGGGTGGGGTTGGTGGTGCGGTGGTGGTGGTCGGTCATGAGGCCCCAGGCGAGGGCCCAGCCGCGGCCTCGGGCCCAGGTGGGGTCGTCGAAGCCGGCTGTGGTGCGGAAGGTGTCGCGGGTTTCGGGGGACAGGGTGGTCCAGGCGGGGAGGGCGTCGCAGGCCGGGTCGCCGGTGCCGAGGCCGCCGAAGTCGATGATGGCGGTGAGGCGGCCTGATCGGGCGAGAAGGTTGGTGGGGAGGAGGTCGCTGTGGGTCCAGACGGGCGGGCCCGGCCATGGGGGGAGGGTGAGGATCTGGTTCCAGGCTTCGGTGGCGCGGCGGGCCGTGTCGGGGTCGCCGGTGGCCGCCAGGTCGCGGAGGGCGGCGCGGACGGCGTCGTCGTGCGCGCTGACGGGACCGCCTCGGAACGAGGGAGGGCCGCCCGCGGTGTCGATCCGTTGCAGGGCGTGGAGGAAACGGCCGAGGCGGACGGCGGTGTCGTGCAGGTCGGTCAGGGGCGCGTCGAAGGCGTTGTCGCCGGGGAGCCAGCGGTACACCGACCATGGGAACGGGTAGCCGTCGGCGGGGACGCCCTCTGCCAGCGGAGCCGGGACGTCCAGCGGCAGGTGGGGTGCCAGCCGGGGAAGCCACCGCTGCTCCTTGGCCACCTGCCGGACGGCGTGCGGGATGCGCGGAAGCCGGACGACCATGTCGTCGCCCAGCCGGAACATCGCATGATCCGTCCCCGCCGACCGGACGCGGACGACCGGCAGCCCCGCCCAGCCGGGCATCTGCGCCCCGACCAGCCGCACCACCATCTCCCGCCCGATCGGGATCTCGCCCATCAGCGGCCACGCCCGAGTTCGGCGCGGAAAAGCCGCAGCACGTTCCCGCCGATGATCTTGGTAATGTCCTCTTCCGGGAGCCCTCTGCGGATCAGGGCGTCCGTCACCAGCGGCAGGCCGCTCGGTCCCTCCAGGCCGGGGACGCAGGCCCGGAGGTCGATTCCGCCGTACCCGGAGTCCTCGCAGCAGGGCGGCGTCAGGTCGGTCATGACCTCGCGCATGAAGTCGGGGCCGAGGCCGACATGGTCGATGCCCGCGACGTCGGCGACGTACTCGATGTGGTCGACGAGCCGCTCCACCGTGTAGCCGGCGGGATCGTCGCTCAGGAAGGGCGCGAAGAAGTTGACGCAGACGACCCCTCCGGTGGCGGCGATCCCTTTGAGCTGGTCACCGGTCAGGTTCCGGTGGTGGTCGCGCAGATCGCGGGCCGACGAATGGGTGGCGATCACAGGGCGGGTCGCGGTCTCCAGAACCTGCGCGATGCCGGAGGCCCCCAGATGGGAGACGTCGAACAGGATGCCGAGCTCCTCCATCGTCCGCAGCGCCCGCAGACCCGCGCTGGTGAGGCCGCCGCCGGTCGCGTCCTCACCGCTCCCGTCGGCCAGCGCGGTCCGCCCCCAGTGCGCGATCGACGCGACCCTGACCCCCAGCCGGTGAAGCGTGTGAAAGAGCTCCACATCCGCGTCCACGCCCGGAGCACTCTCCAAGGCCAGGACCAGCGCGATCCTGCCGTCGGCGAGCGCCGAGTCGATCTCCGCCCCGTCACGGCACAGCCGGACGGCGTCAGCGTTTCCCTCGGCGATGACGTGCGCGCACTCCACCATCCGCAACGTCTGCCGCAGCGCCCCTTCAGGCCGGAACTGATCGTCGACGAACACGGGCAGCACCTGCACCCCGACCCCGCCGTCCCGCAACTGAGGAAGCCACCGCTCCCGAAAGAACGCCGCCCACCGCTCGACCGGCCGCGCCACCACCGCCATCAGCAGATCGTTGTGGGTATCCGCGACCACACCCCGGAAATGAAGCTCGACCACCACCAGCACCCCCAGATGCGGAAATGCTCCGACAGTAGGCTGATCGCCCCCTATCGCGCCTCCGGTTTTCCCTCTGCCGCGACGAGGAAGCGCGGGGTGGCCGGTTGGCCCCAGGTGGGTTTGCCGCCGGGACGGCCATGGAGCCCGCCTGCCCGATCAGGATGCCGCTGAGGGCGCGCATCAGAACGGGCTGGTGGGCGCAGGGAGACTACGCGTCGCTGAGGAGGAGGGTTTTGCCGAGGGTTCGGCGGGATTCGATGGCGGTGTGAGCGGCTGGGGCGTCGGACAGGGGGAAGGTCTGGCCGATGAAGGGGCGCAGGGTTCCCGCGGCGGCTTCGGTGAGGGAGCGCTGGGTCAGGGCGCGGGCTTCGGCGGGGGTGAACTGGACCGGTTCGATTCCGGTGACGGTCACCCGGCGGCGGGCGGCCTCCTCGGGGTCGATGTGTGCGAAAAGGCCGCCGGCCGCGCCGTGGGCGGAGAATCTGCCGCCGGTGGCGATGAGGGTGAACGCGGCTTCGCCGAGGGGGCCGCCCGCGCCGTCGAGGATCACGTCGGGGCGCCTGCCGCCGGACGCGGCGAGTGCCCGCTCGGTCCAGCCGGGGGTGGAGTAGTCGACGGCGGCGTCCGCGCCGAGCTCAAGGATCAGGGCCAGTTTGTCCTGGCCGCGGGCCGCGCCCGTCACGGTGGCGCCGGCCGCGTGGGCGAGCTGGACGAGCAGGACGCCCATGGCTCCGGCCGCGGCCGTGATCAGGACGTGCTCGCCCGGCTGGATCTTCGCGTTGCCGAAGAGGGTGAGGGCGGTGGGGCCGTCGTGGAGCAGCGCGGCGGCCTGCTGGAGGCCCAGACCGTCGGGGACGGGGATCAGGGCGCCGGGCGTGGTGAGGACCTGTTCGGCGTACCCGTTCCGCCCGTCGGTCCTGACCGCGACGCGCCGTCCCAGCCACGCGGGGTCGACGCCCCGCCCCACCGAGGACACCTCGCCCGCGACCGCGCCGCCGGGAACATACGGCGGCCGCAGCGGAAAGAAATCCACCCCGAGACCCATCCGGACGACGGCCTCGACGAGCAGGACGTCAGCCGCGGCGACCCGCACCACGACCTCGCCCGAGCCCGCCACCAGGTCCGGCACCTCGACGCTGCGCAGGACCTCAGGCCCGCCGAATTCGGTGACTTCTACCAGGTTCATCATCGACCCCTCTCGCTTCAGGTTCCTGCGAAGCAGCATCCAACTTGAACCTTTGTTGAGGTCAACCCCTGGCTGATCCGGGCGTCGAACAGGCCCGGACCTGGAGGGTCAGGGGCGGGTGCCCGGGGTGTTGACGACGGCTGAGGATTCGAGGGCTTCGTCGGTGAGGACCGTGCCGGCCTTGATGATGTCGTCGGTCGGGGGGGAGGCGGTGAGGCCCTTGGGCATCGGGATTCGCTGGTCGACGGTGGTGACCACGCGGCTGCCCAGGTAGGTGTGGGCGGTGTCGCCGATGATGAACTCCTCGGTGAGCCGTGGGGTGCCGCCCGTCCGGATCACGGAGGTGCCGGGGCGTCCGAGTGCGTCGGCCGTGCCCTTCTTGATCTGGACGTTCGGGATCAGGGCGATCGCCCGGTAGACGGTCGCCCGCATCGAGCTCGGCAGGCTGGCGCCGTCGTCGAGGAAGTCGGCGAGCCTGCGGAACACCCACTGGTCGCGTTCGTCGGCCGAGCTGAAGGGGGCCTTCCGCTCGGTCATGTAGGCGTCGGCGCGCTCCGTCATCAGGGCGAGCAGCGCGGCCGGGTCGGCGGGGAGGGTCCGGTAGTAGTCGTACCACTGGGCCGGGGTGCGCTCCTCGCTGTCGGTGTTGTGCTCCACCCACTTCTCGTTGACGATCTTCAGCTCGACCTTGGCGCCGTTCGGCTCGTAGCTCGCGCTCTGCCGGCCGTCGAAACGGATCCAGCTCTCGGCGTGAACCAGAGGGTCGGGAAGACTGCCTCGCGTGGCGGCGGGCGCGGGCCGGAAGGTCTTGGAGTAGATCCACTGGTGGGGTGACGGGCGGACATTCGGGTGCTTCTCCGCCGCGGACGCCGCGCTCTCCAGGAACCGGGTGACGCTCACCGGCCGCAGCTCGACGGGGCTCTCGTCGCCGAGCACGGCGAACCCGGCCGCGACCGTCGCGGCGGCGGCCGTCAGGGCCAGGCCGAACCGCCAGGCCGGACGGGCACGGCGGGA